>DASYCF010000828.1:0-2012 GCA_036500365.1 Byssovorax sp. | reverse complement strand
AGGGGCGGACGCGGCGTCGAGGCCGGCACCGGCGGCGGGCGCGACGGCGCGCGCTCGAGCTCGAGCTCGAAGGGCGGCGCGTCGCGCTTCGCCGTCTGCGCGAACGGAAATGAGCTCGGACGAAGCGCCGCGAGCTCGCTCGGATCGATGGCCGCCGTCTCCCCGCTCGACGACCGCATCGGCGCGCGCGGCCCATCGGCCGGAGGCGGCGTCGACGCCGACCCTCCGCGGAACGGGAGCGCGTAGCGAGCGCGCAGCGAAGCCACCTCCGCGTCGGGGATCGCGCGCGTCGACGCGCCGTCGCCCGTGCCCTCGGCGTCTTGCAGCGTGCCGGCGAGCGGGTCGCTCGGCTCCTCGAGCTCGACCCGGGCCGCGCGCGGATCGCCTGCGAGCACCGAGCGACCGCGATAGACGACGTGGGCGAGCGCCGCGTCCGCGTCGATCGCCACCGTGTCGGGCCGCAGCACGAGCGTCGCCGGGGCGCGGCCCGCCTCGACGACGACCGCCCGAGGGAGCGCGGCCGGGACGCGCAGCGCGAGGACGCCTGCGCCCGCGACCTCGATCGTGATCTCGTCGAGCGGCGCGATCCAGGGCACCTGTTGGTCCGCGGGCGCTGCGTGAAAATAGGCCCAGTCGATGTTCTCGGGGACGACGATGACCGCGCCCTCGAGCGCGGCCGCCGAGGTGGCGCCGAGCCGCCTCGCGCGGGCCGGCCAGCGCTTCGAGACGGGGCCGAACGCGCCGAGCGACGCGCGGCCGTCGCGCGCCGGCAGCCGAGCGCGTTTGTCGAGGAGGAGGACGGCGCCTGCGCGCGAGACGCGGAGCGCCGCGTCGGCCCCGGGCGCCGCCGCGCGCACCTCGCCGACGACCCACACGTCGCCCGCCGCGAGGCAGGGCGCGAGGTCGTCGGGCAAGACGCGGCCGCCGCCTCCGTCGACCTCGGCGTACGTGACGGGCGCAGGCGGCGCCGCGCGCGCGGCGCGCCCTGGTGCGAGCGCGAACGACATCTTCGCGACGATGGTCACATAGAGCTCGCGTCGATGGCGCCAGACGATCGTGGCCGCAGACATCATCGGCGGCGAGGTCACGGCGACGGGATCGCCAGGCATGACTCGAGCATAGGTGTTCGTCGTGCGACCGCAAGCGGACGAGCGCGACGCGACGAGCCGGTTGAACGGCGCGCGAGGTCGATCGATGCTGCGTCGCATGGGGAGCGCCGAGGTCGGGAACAGGACGCGTCTCGCGGTCGCTCGGGCGTTTCCCAACGACGAGTCGGGCCGCCCCCTGGTCGTCGTGGTGGTTCAAGCGAGCTACGCGATCACCGCCGGTCGCGCCCTCGCGCTCGCAGACGACCAGATCGAGCCGAGCCTCGCGGGCGAGCCCTTCGGCGCCGACCCCGCCGAAGCCGGTTGGCGAGTCGAGCCGCTCACCGCGTTCGTGAAGCCCGCGACGGACGTGGTGCTCCTCGGCCACGCGTCGCCCCCGCGTCCCGTCGCGGAGCATTTCGTGTCGCTGCGCGTCGGCGCCCTGAGCAAGGCGCTGCGCGTCGTCGGCGACCGGGTGTGGACGAGGCGCGGCGGCGCGCCGCAGCCGTCTCCCGCGGCGCCGTTCGAGCGGATGCGCCTGTCGTACGATCGCGCGTTCGGCGGCTGGGATCGCTCGAGCGCGGACCCTTCGCAGCACGCGCGGTTCGCCGAGAACCCCGTCGGCGTCGGCTTCCGCGCGCCGCGCTCGCCGTTCGAAGAGGGCGCGCCGCTCCCGAACATCGAGGACCCGGCGGCGCCCGCTACGCGGTTCGGTGATCCGGTCGCGCCCGCGGGCGTCGCGTTCGTGTCGCCCGATTGGCAGCCTCGCGCCGCGCTCGCGGGCACGTTCGACGACGCGTGGTCGCGCGATCGCAGGCCGCTCCTGCCGCGCGACTTCGACCGACGCTTCTTCAACGCCGCCTCGCGCGGGCTCGTCGCGAGGGGCCACCTGCGCGGCGACGAGCCCGT
Source organism: Byssovorax sp. (assembly GCA_036500365.1). Lineage (GTDB taxonomy): Bacteria > Myxococcota_A > Polyangia > Polyangiales > Polyangiaceae > DASYCF01. The sequence goes on along the minus strand of DASYCF010000828.1, from coordinate 18 downwards.
CGCCGTCGACGGAGCCTC
>DASYCF010000827.1:0-3302 GCA_036500365.1 Byssovorax sp. | reverse complement strand
TTTATCACGACAGCGCGCTCGAGGGCGTCGTCTACACGTTCGAGGAGCTCCGCGCCGCGCTCGGCGGCGCGCCGCCGCCCGTCAGCGACTCGAGCCTCCAGCCGACGTACGACGACATCCGCCGCCACAAGGAGGCGATCGAGTTCGTGCGCGACTTCGGCGAGAAGAAGCGCCTCCCCGTCACCGTCGACGTGATCAAGAAGATCTACCTGATCCTCCACCCGCAGGAGGGCGACATCAAGACGGTGAAGTACCGGAAGGACGTGCCGCAGCACCGGCTCTACTTCCACGAGTACACGGCGCCCGACAAGGTCGCCTACAAGGTCCGGCAAGTGGTCGACTGGCTCAACGATCCGGAGACGCGCAAGACCCGCAACGGCATCCGCATCGCCGCGCGCGCGCACTTCGATCTGCTCCGCGTCTACCCCTTCCCGACCGACAGCGGGAAGGTCGCGCGGCTCTTCATGAACCTGCTCCTGATGCGCACCGGCCTCCCGCCGGCCATCGTCCACTCGACCGAGCGCCAGAAGTACTACGAGGCGCTCAAGGGCTCGGCGACGACGGTGCTGCAGATGGTGCAGGAGGCGGTGGAGAACGCGCTCTCGAGCGTCGAGAAGCTCCTCGACGAGCACGAGACGAAGAAGCGAGCCTTCGTCAGCTGACCGTGGCGACCGCGGCGAAGCCTCGAGCCAAGCGCGCCGCGAAGGCCGCGGCGCGCCCCAAGCCGAAGCCCGCGGCGGCGAAGCGCGCGAAGCCGAAGGTCGACGCGGCGGCCGCGTACGCGAAGCTTCGCGAGATCTACCCGGACGCGCACTGCGAGCTCGATCACAAGACGTCGTTCCAGCTGCTCGTCGCGACCGTCCTCAGCGCGCAGACGACGGACGTGCTGGTCAACAAGGTCACTCCGGAGCTCTTTCGAACGTACCCGGACGCCACCGCCCTCGCCGCGGCCGCGCCGACGGACGTCGCCGCGCTGCTCCAGCAGCTCGGCCTCGGCATGTTCAACCAGAAGGGGCGCAACATCGTCGGCCTCGCGCGCATGCTCGTCGATCGGCACGGCGGCGAGGTGCCGCGCACGCTGGCGGAGCTCGTCGAGCTGCCAGGCGTCGGCCGGAAGACCGCGAACGTCGTGCTCGGCGTCGCGTTCGGCGCGCCCGAGGGCGTCGTCGTCGACACGCACGTGCAGCGCCTCGCGCAGCGGCTGGGCTGGTCGAAGAACGACGAGCCCGCGCCCATCGAGCAGGATCTCATGAAGCTGTTCCCGCGGGACGCGTGGGACATGGTGTCGCACACGCTGATCTTCCACGGCCGGCGCACGTGCTTCGCGCGCAAGCCCGCGTGCGCGGCGTGCGGCGTGAGCGAGCTCTGCCCGTCGGCGTTCGACGCGGAGAACGTGGGGCGGAAGCGCCGGCCGGGCTGACGGGCGCGACGACATGCCGTCCGATGCGCCGCCGCCGTCGTCGTTGCTGACGCCCACGCCGAGCTCGGAGGTGGACGCCGCCGCGCACGACGAGCTCCGCGCCGCTCGCGCCGCGCTCCACAACGACGCCGCGAGCCGCGCCAAGGGCGAGAAGACCGCGCTCACCGTCGCGACCGCGGCCGCCGTCGCGACGATCGTGTGGATCGCGCTGCCCGTCGCGACCGGCATCCTCCTCGGCACCCTGCTCGCGTTCGCGGTGCAGCCGCTCTTCGAACGCTACGAGCGGCGCGTCGGGCCGCGCATGGCCGCGCTCGCCGCCGTCGCCGGGTCGGCGCTCGCCCTCGCGGGCGCGATCAGCGGCCTCGTGTGGCTGTTCGGCGCGCGCGGCTCGATCCTCGCGCGCCAGGTGATCGGCTTGTTCGGTCCCGGCGGCTTCGGCCGGCAGAGCGTCGCCGCGCTCGGCCAGTTCACGGAGCGGCTCGGCTTCGGCACGGAGGAGCTCGCTCAGCGCGGCCGCGCCCTCGCCGAGTCCGCCGCCGCGCAGTCCGCGTCGATCGCGCAGACGTTGCTCGAGTCGACGGCCAGCGGGATGCTCGCGATCTTCTTCGCGCTCGTGACGATGCACTACGTGCTCCGAAACTGGGACGACCTGGTGCTCCGCGCGCAGGAGATGCTGCCGCTCCGCCCGTCGTACACGGCCGAGCTCATCTCGGGCTTTCGCCGCGTCGGCCGCACCACGCTCCTCGGCACCATCGTGACGGGCGTCGCGCAGGGCGTGTTCGCCGGCCTCGGCTACTGGATCTGCGGCGTCCCGGAGCCGGTGTTCTTCGGCGCTGCGACGGCGGTCGCGTCGCTCGTGCCCGCCGTCGGGACGATGCTCGTGTGGGTGCCCGCCGGCGTCGCGCTCGTGCTGCTCGGTCACCCCGTCGGCGGAGCGCTCGAGCTCGTCTGGGGCGGCGTCGTCGTGGTCGGCATCTCGGACTACGTGATCCGGCCGCGCCTCGTCGGCGGAGAGGAGGAGCTCCCCTCGCTCGTCACGTTCGCCGCGCTCTTCGGTGGCGTCGAGGTGTTCGGCCTCAAGGGGCTCATCCTCGGCCCCGTGCTCATGTCGCTCGCGCTCGCCGTGCTGCGCCTCCACGCGAGCGAGGTGCGACGGCTCCGCGCCCACGTGCGCGCGTCAGGCGCGCCGCCGACGCCGTAGCCTGAGCGCGCGCGCGAAGGCCGCCGCGAGGACGCCGCCGAGCGCGAAGAACCCGGGCGTCGCCGCCTGGGTCATGTCGCAGCCGCCGTCGAAGTCGAGGTACGCGAGGTCGGGCCCGGCGTCGCTCGCGCCCGTGGACGCGTCGGGCATCGCGCCGAGGCGCGTGCAGCCGCCGTCGAGGCACTGCTCGCCGTGCATCGCGTCGCACTCGTCGACCGCGTTGCCGTCGTCGACCTTGCCGTTGCAGTCGTTGTCGAGGCCGTCGCAGACCTCCTTCGTGCCGGGCTTCACCTTCGCGTTCGAATCGTCGCAGTCGGCGTCGCCGCCGTCGTCGCAGTAGGCGCTCGGCGCCTGGTCGCCGTCGGCGTCGATGCACGTGTCGATCATGTTCGTGACGAGGAGCCCGGCCTGGCCCGCGCCGAGGCCGCCGCACGCCGCCATCGGCGCGACGGTCGGCGCGCCGTCGACCTGGAACGTGAGGGTCGAGCTGATCTTGTGCGCCTCGACGTAGATGAGCCCGCCCGCGCCGCCGCCGCCGTAGAGCAGGGCCTGCGGACCACGGATGAGTTCGACGCGCTCGATGTCGAAATTGCTCGAGAACCCGGTGCCGGTTGCGCCCGACTGGATGTAGGTGTTCACGGGCATGAACCCGTCCCGCTGCATCGTCGGCGCGGTGAGGCC
>DASYCF010000826.1:0-5285 GCA_036500365.1 Byssovorax sp. | reverse complement strand
TACTACGAGACGTACGTGTCGCAGCTCGCGGGCATGGTCGGCATCATGAAGATCCAGCCGAACGCGACCGCGCCGACCGTCGTCAAGCACGCGAGCGCGTCGTGCGGCTGCATCTGTCACACGGCGAGCGCCGACGGCTCGACGCTCGTGTCCGCGATCGGCTTCACCGGCAACAGCGGCAGCTGGGATCTGCACAACAACGCCGCGGCGATCGCCAACGCGAGCGGCAACCACTTCACGTACGGCGGCCTCTACCCGGACGGGAGCTTCGTGGTCTCGGCGACGGACTACCGCACGTGGGAGCCCGGCCAGAAGTCGCGCCTCTACGACACGCACACCGGCGCGAACATCGCGACGCCGAGCTGGGACAGCGTGATCACGAAGTCGGGCACCCCCGCGTTCTCGCCCGACGGCAAGTGGATCGCCTTCAACCACGAGGACATGGGCGGCGGCCATTCGCTCGCCGTGATGGCCTACGACCCGGCGTCGAAGACGTTCTCGGGCATGACCGACGTCGCGACGGCCGCCGGCGCGACGCTCGCGTGGCCCGCGTTCACGCCCGACAGCAAGTACCTCATCTACCACGCGGGCTCGAACGCCGCGTTCGAGACCGACGAGAACGCGACGGGCGACGTGTACGCGGTCGAGATCGCGTCGAAGACGGTCACGCGCCTCGACGCGCTCGACGGCTACAACACCGGCGGCACGTACCTGCCCGCGAGCGATCCGCAGCTCTCGTTCGCGCCGACCGTGCTGCCCGAGGCGGTCGGCGGCTACTTCTGGATCGTGTTCACGAGCCACCGCTCGTACGGCAACACGGTGCCGTCGAAGCAGGCGATGGATCAAGACGGCAAGCTCTGGGTCGCCGCGTTCGATCTCCAGCCGACGCCCGGCGTCGACCCGAGCCACCCCGCGTTCTTCATCGACGGTCAGGAGATGACCTCGGACAACCTGCGCGGCTTCTGGGTGCTCGATCCCTGTCAGATGGACGGCGCGTCGTGCACGTCGGGCGACCAGTGCTGCGGCGGCTACTGCTCGACCGACACGAGCGGCAACGAGGTCTGCGGCTCGACCGCGATGGGCTGCTCGCACACGTACGACCACTGCGACACGAGCGCCGACTGCTGCGACGCGGGCGACTCGTGCATCAACAGCCGCTGCGCCCAGCCTGCCCCGCACTGATGCGTCGGATGATGCGTTGACGCGTCATCGACGCGCCCCCGCCGCGAGCTCGGCTCTCGGCGGGGGATGAAGGCGGGATTTCGCCGCGGCGGGCGGTGAGTGGGTATGATCGAGGGCTCGGTCCCGCATGAAGAACCCGCCCGCGCCGCTGCATCACCTCGAACGTCCGGAAGTCACGCAGATCCTGCTCACGTCGGGGCGGCCGCCGCGCGCCGTGTCGGCCGAGGGGATGGAGATCGTCGGGCCGTCGCTCTCGACCGAGGCGATCGTGTCGATCCTGTTCGCCGCCGGCGGGAGTCGCTACCTCGAGGATCTCGGCCCGAAGCCGACCACGTGGAAGCTGAAGCTCGACGGCGTCGGGACCGTGAGCGTGTCGGCGGCGCAGCACGGTGACGACGTCGAGGCGCAGTTCACGGCGCCGCCGGGCCGCGCGCTCGTCGCGGCGCCGTCCGACGTCGCGATCAAGCCGCCGTCCGGGATCCGCCTGCCGAACGACGGCGCGCGCCGGCGCTCGTCGCCGCTCCGCGTCGCGATGCCGCCCGCGTCCGAGCGCAACACGGCGGTGACGAAGCCCGTGCGGAGCCGCAGCAGCGGCGGGGCCGCGCTCGCCGACCGCGTGCCTACCAAGAAGCCGCCGCGCCGCAACAGCGAGCCCGCCGCGGACAAGCGGCGGCGCCACTCCGGGCCGGCCATCGAGGTCCACGCCGGCGAGGTCGCGCTCACCGAGGTCGACGCCGACGACGACGTGCCGTTCGAGGTCGAGCTCGTCGTCACGCGCCGCTCGGCGCCGCCGGTGGATCTCGCGCACGCGCTCACTGCGTCCGACCGGCCGCCGCCGCGCGTGACCCCGCGCGAGAAGGCGCGGCTGCCGAGCATCCCGCCCGACGAGACGACGCTGCCCGAGCTCGTGTCGCTCGCGCGGCGCGAGGGCGCGAGCGATCTGCACATCGTGTCGGGGCGGCCGGCGCTCGTGCGATCGCTCGGCGAGCTCTCGCCGCGCGGCCAGCCGATCCCGCCGGCCGACGTCGACGCCATGGTCGAGGCGTGCGTGCCCGAGCGCCTTCAGCCGATGCTCGCCGCGACGGGCTCCTGCGACTTCGCGCTCGAGCTCGACGGCCACGGTCGCTTCCGCGTGAACGTGTCGAGGCAGCGCACGGGCTACAAAGTCGGGCTGCGCTTCATCGCGTCGGAGATGCCGACGCTCGTCTCGCTCGGCCTGCCGCGTGAGCTCGGCGCGGCGACGCGGCACCACCAGGGCCTCGTCATCATCACGGGGCCGACGGGCCACGGCAAGACGTGCACGCTGGCGGCGCTCGTGGACCTCTTGAACCGGGAGTCGACGCACCACGTGATCACGGTCGAGGATCCCGTCGAGTACGTGCATGGCCGGCGACGCGCGCTGATCAGCCAGCGCGAGGTCGGCTCGTGCACGCGGTCGTTCGCGTCGGCGTTGAAGGCGTCGCTGCGCGAAGACCCCGACGTCATCGTCGTCGGCGAGCTCCGCGACACCGAGACGGTGCGCATGGCGCTCGCGGCGAGCGAGACGGGGCACCTCGTGCTCGGCACGATGAACACCGAGAACGCGGCGAAGGCGATCGATCGCCTCGTGGATCTGTTCCCGCCGGCGGACCAGGCGCAGGTGCGCACGACGCTCGCGGGCGGGCTGAAGATGGTCGCGAGCCAGCGGCTGATCCCGCGCCTCGATCAGTCGGGGATGGCCTGCGCCGTCGAGCTCTTGCCCGGGTCGATCGCGCTCTGGAACCTCATCCGAGACAACAAGACCTACCAGGTGCCGAGCCTCATGCAGCGCGGCAAGGGGATCGGCGTCCTGCGCCTCAACGACGCGCTGTTCGAACTCGCGCACGGCGGCGTCGTCTCCGAGCAGGCCGCGATCGCCGCGAGCGACGCGCCCGACGAGCTCGAGGCGCAGCTCCGCAAGAAGCAGACGTTGCCGGGCGGCGTGACGCCAGACTCGCTCGGGGCAGGCCGCGCCCGTCCGAGCTCGCGGCCGCCGCCCGAGGGTCGCGGCCTGTTCCAGCGCGCCGGCGCGCTCTTCGGCAAGAAGGGGAGCTGACGATGCCGAAGCTCGACCCGCTCTTCGACGCGCTGCTCGCGAAGAACGCGAGCGATCTGCACCTCGGCGTCGGCTACCCGCCGATCGCGCGCGCGCGCGGCGAGCTCGTCCCGCTTCGCGAGGACCCGATGACGCAGGCCGAGATCGAGGCGCTGCTCTTCGAGATCCTCACGCCGCCGCAGCGCGAGCAGATCACGAGCACGCTCGACCTCGATTTCGCGCACGCGCACGGCGACAAGGCGCGCTTCCGCGCCAACTATTTCTACAAAGTCACGGGCCTCGCCGCGGTGTTCCGCACCATCCCGACCGACGTGAAGACGCTCGACGATCTCGGCTGCCCCGACGCGATCCGCAAGCTCGCCGACCGGCGCGCAGGGCTCGTGCTCGTCACGGGGCCGACCGGATCGGGCAAGAGCACGACGCTCGCCGCGATGATCGATCACATCAACGCCTCGCGCGCGTGCCACGTGCTCACGATCGAGGACCCCGTCGAGTTCGTTCACCGGCCGAAGCGCGCGCAGGTCACGCACCGCGAGATCGGCGAGGACGCGCCGTCGTTCGCCGCCGCGATCCGCAACGCGGGCCGCGAAGACGCCGACGTCATCCTCATCGGCGAGCTGCGCACGAACGAGACGATGAAGCTCGCGCTCTCGCTCGCGAGCTTCGGCGTGCTCGTCTTCGGCACCGTGCACACGAACAGCGCGCCCGCGACGATCGACCGCATCCTGAACGCGTTCCCGGCCGACGAGCAGCCGCAGATCCGCGGGCTGCTCTCCGAGAGCCTCGTCGGCATCGTCGCGCAGCAGCTCCTCCGCACGGCCGACGGAAAGGGCCGCGTCGCCGCGCACGAGATCCTCCTCGGCTCCGCCGCCCTCGCCGCGATGATCCGCGAGGGCAAGACGTTCCAGATCCCGAACCTCATGCAGGCGGGCGGCAACGCCGGGATGCAGACGATGGACACGGCGCTCGGGCGCCTCGTCTCGCAAGGCACGGTGAGCCTCGACGTCGCGCTCGAGAAGGCGATCGACAAGGAGACGTTCCAGCGCGTGCACGCGGCGCGCGGCGGAGCGCACGCGCTGTAACGCTTCACGCGAGGCGGAAACGGCGGCGAGCGATTGACGCTTTCGTCGGCTCGCGCCTAGCGTCGAGCATGCCTCTCTCCCGCGCGCTGACGACGTCGCTCGGGCGCGCGCCGTGGATCGTGCTGGCAGCGCTCGCCCTCGCGTGCGCGGGGTGCGCGGGCGATCCGCCGCCCGTCGTCTCCGCGGTCGTCGCGCCGCCCGAGCGCGTCGAGAAGCCGCCCGAGGCCGAGAGCGAGATCGGTGGCCTCAACGAGGAGGCCGTCAACGCCGCGTTCGCCGCGCTGCGTCCCGGCGTCCTCCACTGCGCCGAGCAGGGCGCGAGCAAGACGTCGACGCTCGGCGGCGACATCAAGGTCAAGGTCCGCATCGATCGCGCCGGTGCGGCGCGCTGGGCGTACGTGAGCGAGTCGAGCCTCGGCGATCGCGACACCGAGAAGTGCGTGCTTGCCCTCGCTCGCGCCAAGACGTGGCCGAAGCCCGTCGGCGGCGACGGCCTCGCCGAGTCCTCGTTCTCGATCGACGCGACGAAGGAGCCGGTGCTCGTCGAGGAGAAGAAGGTCGCGCGCGACGTCGCGCGGGCGCGCGCCGCCGTCCAGCACTGCCGCCGCGCCGTCCGCGGCACCTTCACCGCGACCGCGCACGTGGCGGCGAGCGGCAAGGTCTCGGCCGCCGGCGTCTCCGCGCCCAACGAGCTCGCGGAGGACGCGTCCGATTGCATGGTGGAGGAGCTGCTCAAGCTCCGCTTCCGCACCGGCGTCGGCAAGGCGACGAAGCTCAGCTTCGATCTGCGCTGACGGTCAGCTCGCGTGGCCGCGCCAGGCGCGCGCGAGCTCGAGCGTGCGCGCGTTCTCGGGCACGTTCCGGAGGCAGCTCTCGCGGAGCTGCTCGTCGCCGACCTTGCGCACGATCTCGAGGAGCTTCGCCTCGCACTTGCCGATGGCCGCGCG
>DASYCF010000825.1:0-4270 GCA_036500365.1 Byssovorax sp. | reverse complement strand
AACACGTCGACGCCGCGCGCCGCGGGGTCGAGCGGCGCCGCGTCGCCGCGCGCGACGGACAGCGCGAGCGCGAGCAGGGCGGCCGCCGCCCAGCGAGGGGTGGTCATGTCGCTCGGACCGACACACGAACCAGCCGAAGGTTCCCGCTCGCGCGCGCTGCCCACGCGCTCGTCGGCGCGCTACAGGTCGTCCATCGTGTCGATCGAGATGTCGAGCGACGTGAGCTCCTCGCGCGCCTCCGCGTCGTCGACGAGCGGCGCGAAGACCGCCCGACCGATCTCGTCGAGGGCGGCGAGCTTGTCGACGAGATCGCGCTTCTTCAAATAGATCTCCTCGCGGCGGCCGGCGTCGTCTTCGACCTTCAGGCTGAGCTCGGCGGGGTTCGGGCTGCGCTTCGCGATCTCGGCGATGAGGGGCGCAAAGAGCTTCACGACCCGCGCGAAGAACGGCGTCGTGTCGCCCGCGAAGAGGTCGGCGTCGTCGAGCTCGACGCCGAGGAGCCGCTCCTTGTGCAGGAGGAGCTCGCCCGCGCCGCGCCGCACGAGGTCCCACAGCCTCTCGAGCTCGGCGACGTCGCTCGGCTCGAGCGGCGTCGCCTCGTCTTCGCCCTCGCGCGTGACGTCGCCGACGAGGCCCGACGTCTCGCGGCGCAGGCGGACGACGTACGCGTCCTTCGCCTCGGCGCGCTTGCGGAGGCGGAGCTCGGCCGCGTCGTTCGCGAGCTCGCAGCCGCCGAGGACGAGCTCGTCGAGCTCGACCATCTCCGGCTGCGTCGTGCGCTTGAAGAGGCTCTTCTTGAGGCCGATCGGCGCGCTGAGCCCGCGCGCGAAGTCGGAGACCTTGCGCTCCTTGCGCCACGCGGGCGCGCGGCGCGTGTCGAGCGTGAACGACGTGACGACGTGCAGCGGATTGTAGAAGACCGCGCGCGCGCGGTTCTCGCCCTGCGCGAGCTCGATCGTGATCTTCACCTCGAGCGTGGGCAGCCGGCCGACGAGCAGGAACGTCTCGACCGCGGCGCGCGCCTCGTCGCGCTCGCGCACGGCGGCCTCACGGTCGGCGTCCTCGTCGCGCGAGGCGGCGCGCGCGGCGGCGCGGCGCGCCTCTTCGAGGAGCTCGGCCGCGTGCTCCTCGACCTTGCGGGCGAAGTCCTGCGCCTCGTCGGACTTCGCGTGGGCGAGGGCGCCGCGGACGGCCTGCACGACGTCGGTGTGGAACGCGCTCACCTCGACGAGGCGGAGCTCGCGGCGCTCGCGCGCGGCCGCCGACTCCGTTCGCCGCGCCGCGGCCTCGCGCTCGACGCGCACCGCCCGCACGCCGGCCGCGACGAACGCCTCGATCGTCGCGAGCACGTTGTACTGGAGCTGGAAGGGCGACGAGTCGCCGTACAGGTACCGCATCCGCCGACGAACGTACGTGGCCGCGCGGGCCGCAGCAACGCGCGTCGACCGTCGGCGCCGAACCGATCGCGGCGCGCGGCGCGAGCGCCGTTGCCGCGCCACAGATCCGCGCGTAAGTGCGGCGCCGCGCGCCATCTCGGCTCGAACGGCCGGCGCGCGGAGGAGGACACCATGCTCGAGGTCGGTCAGAAGGCGCCCGCGTTCACGCTCGAGAGCGACGCCGGCAAGCGCGTCTCGCTCGCGGATCACGCCGGCAAGCCGGTCGTCGTCTACTTCTACCCGCGCGACAACACGCCGGGCTGCACGCGCGAGTCGATCGCGTTCTCGGAGGCTGCGGCCCGCTTCAAGAAGCTCGGCGCGGTCGTCCTCGGCGTGAGCAGGGACTCGATCGCGAGCCACGTGAAGTTCAAGCAGCAGCACGCGCTCGACGTCGCGCTGCTCTCCGACCCGGACCTCAAGGTGCACAAGGCCTTCGGCGCGTACGGCGAGAAGACGATGTACGGCAAGAAGGTCGAGGGCGTCATCCGCAGCACGTTCGTCGTCGGCCCCGACGGCAAGCTCGCCAAGGTGTTCCCGAGCGTGAAGGTCGACGGACACGTCGACAAGGTGCTCGCCGCGCTCGGCGACGGCGACGCCGGCAAGCCCGCGCCTGCGAAGAAGGCCGCGAAGAACCCGGCCAAGGCAGCGCCCGCGAAGACCGCCGCCAAGGAGAAGGGCTGACGGTCAGCGCTTCGCGCGCGACGACTCCTCGATGAGCTCGATCTTGTAGCCGTCGGGATCTTCGACGAACGCGATCGACGTCGTGCCGTGCTTCATCGGCCCCGGCTCGCGCGTGATCTTGCCGCCCGCGTTCCGGATGCGGTCGCACGCGCCGTGGATGTCGTCGACGCCGATCGCGACGTGGCCGTACGCGGTGCCGAGCTCGTACTTCGCGACGCCCCAGTTGTGCGTGAGCTCGATCTCGGCCTGCGCGGGGTTCTTCTCGAAGCCGAGGAACGCGAGGGTGAACTTGCCCTCGGGGTAGTCCTTGCGGCTGATCTCCTGCATGCCGATCACGTCGCGGTAGAACGCGATCGAGCGGTCGAGGTCGCCGACGCGGAGCATCGTGTGGAGGATGCGCATCCCGAGCTCGTAGCGCGACGCGTTATCGTGGACAAGTGGGGGCGGGGTTTCGGTGAGACGGCGCGGGCGCTCGACCTGTTCCACCACACGCGCCGGAGCGATCCCGAGCGGCACCCCGAGGTCGTGACCGCGCTCTGGCTCTCGGTGCAGCGCGCGTGCTCGGGCCTCGAGCCCTTCATGAAGCGCCACCGCGGGCAGGTCTCGGGCACGGCCGTCGCGGCGTTCCGGATGCTCGAGCCGCAGTTTCCGCGGTCGATCCGCTGCTGCGTCGACCAGGCGTACGATCGCTTCTGCGCCTTGCGCGCGCGGTCACACGGACCGACCACGTGCGCGTCGCCGTCGGCCGGAGCTTCGTCGACGCGACGCCGGGCACGATCTTCGTCGGCAGCGGCGAGAGCCTCGACGTCGAGGTCATGTGCCGCCCCGTCGACGGCTGAGCCCGCGACCTCAGCGGCGGGGCGAGGACTCCGGCCTCTGGTGGCGGTACTCGGCGCGCTCGGCGCGGTCGAGGCGCTCCTCGGTGTCGACCGTGACGACGTACGTCACGAGCGTGCACGTCTTCATGATCTCGGGCGTCGAGCAGCCGGTCCACTGGCCGAGCTGCTGCGTCTTCTGCTTGCCGTTCTCGAAGCGCAGCACGGCGCCCGACGGGTCGATCGTGAGGAACGGCAACCCGTCGGCGCCGATCGCGACGCCGGTCTGGACGCGGCCGAGCGGCGCGTCGCCCATGCCGACGATCTCGCCCGTCGGCTCGAGGAGCGCGTACGGCTTGTCCTTCTCGAAGACGCGGCCGCGGGCGTCGATCGTGAACTGGCGCTTGCCGTCGACGACGACCGCGCCGTCCGGGAGGATATCGACGCTCTGGCGCGTACCTCGCCACGACGCGGCTGGCATCGCGAGGGTAGCGCCGCCCTCGGGCCAGTGCGCGGGTGGCTCGGGCGCGGTGCACGCGGCGGTGAGGAGGAGGATCGGGGCGAGGGCGACCAGCTTGTACATGCCCAAAACGTGGGGGCGACGTCGCGCACCACAACCCGCGTTCCGTGTGAGGCGTCGCTGTACATGCGGACCAGGGGTGCGCGCGCAGCAACCGACGTTGCCGCCGCTGCAGGTCCGGAGGGCGCGCGGCTGTGTCATAGTCCCGCGCCATGGCGCCGAAACCCCCCACCGTCATCCCCGTCGCAACCAAGGATCTCGCCGCGAGCCTCGGCGATTTCGACGCGCTCGTCCTCGTCGCGCCCGCGCCCGTCGCGAGCCACGCCGCCGCGCTCGGCGCGCCGATCGTCGCCGCGCTCGAGGCGGCGGCCGCCGCCGACGCCACGTTCGCGCGCGCGGCGAAGGCGCCGTTCTGCCTGCCCGTGCGCGAGGCGCCGGGCGGCAGGCTCGTCGTCGCCACGCTGACCGAGCTCACCGACGATCTCGACGACGCGCGCTCGCTCGCCGAGGGCGCGTTCGCGGCCGTGCAGCGCGCCGTCGAGGCCGGCGCGAAGAGGCCGCTCGTCGTCGCCGCGTGGCCCGATCTGCCGCGCTACGCGCGCGCGCTCGACGTCGTGACGCTCGCCGCGCTCGCGACGCGCTGGGTCCCGCTCGAGGCGCGCGAGGCCCGCAAGGGTCACCGCTTCGCCGAGCAGATCGGCGTCGCGGGGCTCGACGTCGGCCGCGCCAACGACCTCGCCCGCATCGAGGCGGGGCGCTTCCTCTGCCGCGACATCACCGGCACCGAGCCCGAGCGCATGGCGCCGAAGCGCGTCGCC
>DASYCF010000824.1:0-11555 GCA_036500365.1 Byssovorax sp. | reverse complement strand
CCTCGCGTCGCCGAGCCGAGTCGCTACGTTGCCGCTCTCGGCGCTCGGTGCGCCCGAACAAGGAGGATGGTCATGGTGAAGGTCGCTCTGCTCGCTCGTCTCGTCGCGAAGCCCGGCAAGGAAGAGGAGGTCGGCGCCTTCCTCGCCGGCGCGCTGCCGCTCGCCCAGCAGGAGGCCGCGACCACGGTGTGGTTCGCGCTCCGGCTGTCGAAGAGCGAGTTCGGCATCTTCGACGCGTTCCCCGACGACGCCGGCCGCAAGGCCCACCTCGACGGGCCGATCGCCGCCGCGCTGATGGCGAAGGCCGGCGAGCTCCTCGCGAAGCCGCCCACGATCGAGCAGGTGGACGTGCTCGCCGCGAAGCTCTGAGCTTCGAGTCGCGTACACGGACCGTCATCGACAGCCGAGGGCGTCGCTGCGGCGACGCGCCTCGTCGGCGGTCACGCTGCGAGGGCTCGCGTGGCCCCAGCGCTGGAGGACGTGAGCGTACGCGTCGCACGCGGCGCCCTGGTTGCCCTGCTGCTCGCGAGCTTCGCCGAGCCACAGGCGTGACATCATCGGGAGCAAGCTGAACGGCTCGACGCACGCGCGCGCGCCGCGCTCGAGCCAGGGGACGGCCTCCTCGACGCGGCCCGCGAGCAGGTAGGCGTGCCCGAGGAGACCCTCGCCGCCGCCGTTCACCGGCTCGGTGTCCCACCGCTTCATGGGCGCGCCGAACTTCGGCATCTCGGCGAGCGCCTCCTTGGCGTCGTCCGCGTCGACGGCGGGCTCGAGGTACGCGACCGTCCAGAGGAACGGCAGGAAGTCGGGGCCGAGGCGCGCTCGCCAGCTCGCGACGTACGCGTCGCGGATCTTGCGGACCTCGGCGCGGTCCATGCCAGCCTCGCGCAGATCGCGCAGGATCATGCCGAGCCCTTCGTCCCCGAGGTTGCTGTCCGTATCCACGAGCAGGCTGTCGGTCACGAGCGTCGGCCGGCGCTCGAGGTACCGACGCCCGACGGCGAGCGCGTCGTCGCGACGGCCGACCTCGACGAGCGCGCGCATGTGGTAGTCGGCCGCGAACGCGATCCGATGGACGTCCGTCGCGGCGGCGAGGTAGCTCTCCTGGCCGACCTGGTAGGCGAGGACGGCGTCGAAGTCGCCGCGCATCCAGGCGAACCACGCGTCGTCCCGGCGCCGCTCGTCCTCGCGCGGCTCCGCCGTGGCGTTGGCGATCATCTGGTCCGTCGCGTGACGCACGGTCGCCTCGCTCGCGCTCGAGCACCACTCCGCCGCCGCGATGGACGTGAAGCCGTCGTAGCTCTTCGGATCGATCCCGAGCATCTCGTGGGCGGTCGCTTCGAGCGCGTCGGCCATGCCGAGCTCCGCCTCGAGCGCGGCGCGGTTGGCGAGACACGACAGGCTCGCCGTCGTGTTCACGCAGGCGCGCGCGTCGCGCTCGAGCGCGTCCTCCTCGCCGAGGTAGGCCTCCGCCGAGAGCAGCGGGGCCCAGGCCATGCCGAACTTCGGGTCCAGCTCGAGCGCGCGCTTGGCCGCTTCTTTCGAGGCGCGCATGTGACCGGCGAAGCTCTCCTGGCAGGCGATCCAGTGCTGCGTCTCGGCGTCGTTCGGGTGGCGCGCGGCGACCGCCCTCAGCGCGTCGACGCAGAAGCCGACTGCGCTCCCGCGACCGAGGCCGCAGGGCGCGACGGCGTCGAGGAGCTCGGCCTCGTGCTGCGGCATACCCGCGCGCAGGTCGAGCGCCTTGCGCAGGAGGTCGGCGTGCTCACCGGGCGTGCCGATGAGGAACGTCCAGTCTCGTAGCCACGCCGCGCCCATCGTCGGATCGAGCTCGTGCGCCGCGTGAAAGTGCCCGCGGGACGCGTGCAGATCGCCGTCGCGGAACGCTTGGAGGCCCGCGTGGTACTCGCTGACGGCGCTCGGGACCGAGCTCGTGGGCAAGGGGATCTCGGTGACGGCGACGCCGCGCCCCTGCGGCGCGCCGCCTGCTCCGAGCCGCGCGCTCGCGACGGCGACCGCGCCCGCCATGAGCGCCACGGCGGCTGCGCCTAGCCAAAGGAGCCGTCGCCTCGGGCGGGTAGACACCGTGGGCTGCCGCGCAGCTGCGACGACCAAGCCGCCCTCGAGCGCGGCCAGGGCGGCGCCCATCGACGCGAACCGATCGGCAGGAGCCTTCTTGAGCGCCCGCGCGACGACGGCGGCGAGCGCAGGCGGCGCGTCCACCGCCGCGAGCGGCCGCGCGGGCGTATCGAGGACGTTGGCGATGAGCGCCACGCCATCGGCGCCTCCCCAGGGCAGCTGCCCCGAGAACAGCTCGTACGCGAGCACCCCCCACGCGAACTGATCGGTGCGCGCGTCGACCGCCTCGCCGCGCAGCTGCTCGGGCGCCATGTAGCGCGGCGTCCCGACGAGCGCGCCGGCGTGCGTCAGCGTGCCGAGCGCGTCGTCCGGAGCCGCCGTCGGCGCGTTCACGTCGACGACCGCCGCCGGCCGGCGCGCGATGCCGAAGTCCAGCACCTTCGCGTGGCCGTCGGGCTGCACGATGACGTTCTCTGGCTTCACGTCGCGGTGCACGATGGCGCTGTCGTGCGCGGCTGCGAGCGCGCGCGCGATGTCGCGCAGCCACCCTAGCTTCTCCTCGACGGTCGCCGGCGCGCCCATGCGCTCGCGCAGCGAGGCCCCCGGCACGAGCTCCATCGCGAGGAACGGCATGCCCTCGTGCTCGCCGACGTCGTGCAGCGTCACGACGTTCGGGTGCGACAACGACGCGGCCGCGCGCGCCTCGCGCACGAGCCGCATCCGCGCGTCGCGCGCCGCCGAGTCGTCGAGGCGTGGGTCGAACGCGACGACCTTCAGCGCGACGCTCCGGCCGAGCGCCGTGTCCGTCGCGACGTAGACCGCGCCCATGCCGCCGCGACCGAGCAGTCGCTCGACGCGGTAGCGCCCGACGAGCATCCCCGAGGTCAGCTCGCGCGCCGTCGGATGGTCGGAGGGAGTCGTCACGGACCTTGCCGAGAAGCTACACGCGCCCGGTCGCGCTGCGAAGGCGCGCGACGTCGAGCGGCGCTCCAACACCGCCGGACGCGCGGACCTGTTCTCGTGCGGCGGAAGCCCTTACGCTCGCGTTGCCGAGACCATGTTGCGCTCGACGACCCCCGCCCGCGCACGACGAGCCGAAGCTCGAGCGTGGGCGCTCGCGACGGCGCTCGTGTCTGCGGCGCTCCCGGGTTGCTTCTATGGCGTGGCGGACGTCGAGCCCGGCGGAGGCGGAGGCAGCGCGGCGTCGGAGAGCGGAGCGGCCGCAGGCACCGGCGCTTCGTGCGACGCGGCGTGCGGCGCGTCGGCGTGCGCGGGCGCGGTCGACGCGTTCGCGGCGGACGTCCTCGCGTACATCCCGTGCGCGGCGTCGTTCGACGATGTCACGGGCCGCTCGACCGTCACGATCGAGGACAACCCGACGATCTCGTCGTCGCCGGCCGGAGCGCCAGAGGGACACTCGTGCAGCCTCGGGAGCACGGGCGGGAGGTTCAGCGGTCGCGGCTTCACCGTCGCGATGCCCGCGTCGCTCGGCACCGGCGACTTCACGATCGAATTCGCCGTGTACCAGACCGCCTGGCACGACCCGAGCGACCAGGCGTCGCAGGTGCTCATCTCGAACTCGACGTTCCCGCAGCCGCCGAGCGTGCAGTTCCCGAGCTTCTGGTCGGGCGACGCCAAGGACGGCATGCAGTTCGACGGCGGCGGCATCATCTACCTCGACTCCGGGGCGTCACTCGCGAAGTGGGAGCGCTTCGCGGCGTCGCGCGTCTCGGGGACCACGCGCGTGTTCCGCGACGGCGTGCTGCTCACGTCGATACCCGACGCGACCGACTACACGGACGACGGGTTCGACGTTGGCTACCAGAGGAACGGCGACGCGAACGCCGTCATCGGCTCGATCGCCGAGATCCGCGTCACCGCCGCGGGTCGGTACACATCGTCGTACACCGTGTGCGCCGGTGGCTTCGCGACACCGTGACGAGGCGCATCACCCGCTGGTGAGCCCATCCTTCTGCATATCGACCACCAGCTGCCTCGTCATGTTGCGGAACACGAGCGGCATCGAGTCCTTCCCGTCGACGAACGGCATCCCGAACACGAGGAAGAGCTCCATCACGAGCGTCACGTGGTCGTCGTACGTGTAGCGCTTCACCTCGGCGCCGTTCTTCGTGACGATCGCGGTCATCGTGTAGTTGTCGCGCGCGTAGCCGGGCAGCACGGTGAGCGTGAGGCCCGAGAAGACGCCGGTGATGATGGCGACGGCGCGGCTCCCCTCGTCGTCCACGGTGATGTCGACGTGCGTCGGCGTGCCCGTGCCCATGACCACCTGCCGGAAGGCGGGCGAGCTGCGGAGCTCCTCGCCGACGGTCGCGTCGAGGTTCACGCGCGCGTTGGGCTCGCCGAAGGCCTTGAAATGAACTTGATAGCTCAGCGGCATGGGCGCCGCGGTCGGCTGAGCCTTCGGCGCCTCGGGCATGTCGCCGCCGCGCATCATGAGACAGCCGCTGCCGCCGAGGCCGAGGGCGAGGATGGATGCGGCTCGGATCCACAGTCGATGGTTCAAGAGAGCTCCTTCATGCGCGGCGGCGTGGCGCGCACCGGCGGAGCTCTCGATTGCAGCGCGCGTGCCGCGCTGCCCTCGCGAGAAGCAGGGCCACCCGCGGTGCCGGGTGTCTCCGCGCAGGGCCAACTCGGCGTGGCGGGCCGCGAGCACGCGTCTTCGTCGAGCGACCCCGTCCTCGCGCAGAGACACCCGACCGCCGCCGAGCGCGCTCCTCAGAAGGCGCCCACGTAGCCCACGCCCGGCGTGGTGGTCGCGCGCTCGCGCGGCGCGCCGACGTCGCGCTGGATCGAGGTGCCGCTCACGGCGACGAGCGCGATGCCGCCCGCCAGACCGACGCCGCCGCCGATGGCCACCGGGATAGCCCACGCGGGCGTCTCGTGCGTGAGCTCGCCCGCGCGGGCCGACGCTCGACGTGCCGACGGCCGCGAACGTGATGCCGAGCGCGAGGCCGGCGACGCCGATGCCCGCGAGCGTCCAGCCGCCGAAGCGCATGTACGACGAGCCGGGCTTCACGCGGAAGTGGTTCTCGCCCGGCGCGAGCGAGACCTCCTCGACCGCGGGCGTGTAGCGGGGGCCGGTCGCCGTGAGCTCGTGCAGGCCCGGCTCGAGCTGGAACTCGCGCGGCGCCATGCAGACGTTCTTCCAGCCGATCGCCGGCACGCGAAGCCGTTCGATGCCATGCCCTCGGCGCGACCCGGCACGACGCCGACGCGCACGTCGAGCGCCTTTTGTTTTGACGCGGCCGCGGCGACGGCGCACGGCCCGCGCATGCTGGATGCCGCACGCGCCCTCGCCCACCGCACGATCACGAGCCCCGTCGGCGAGTCGCTCCTCGTCGTCCGCCTGCCGAAGGAGATCGCGCGCACCGTGAACGAGCTCCTCGGCGCGCCCCTCGCGAGCCGCGAAGAGCTCGAGCGTCGCCGCGCCGCCTCCGCGCGCCTCGTCGAGCTCCGCAAGGGCCCGCGCGTCGTCGAGACCAAGCGCGAGCCCGCGCCCGTCACGGTGTACTTCGAGAAGGATCGCAACGCGCGCGAGCTCCAGAAGGTGAAGGACGTCCTCGGCGCGCACGCGATCGCGCCGCGCCTGCTCGACCTCACCGGCGACGAGGCGACGACCGCGTTCGTGATGCGCGAGGCGAAGTGCGAGCGCGACGAGCTGCCGGTCGTGTTCGTCGCCGACCGCGTGATCGGCGGCTTCCGCGAGCTCGTCGCGTTCGACGCGCGGGGCGAGCTCCGCCGCGCCGTCTTCGGCTGACGCGTGGCCGCCTCGGGGGAGACGAAGCCGCGCCGCAACGGGACGCGCCGTCTGCTCGCGCGGGCGCGCCGCTGGGTGCGCGCGAGCGCCGCGAACGCCGCCGAGGTCGTGCGCCTCGGCCGTCTCGGCCCCGCCTACGCCGCGCCGTTCGAGGTGCTCGAGCGCGACAAGACCTTCCGCCTGCGCCGCTACGCGAACAGCTCGGGCGTCGGCGGGTCGGCGCCGCTCGTGCTCGTCCCGCCGCTCATGCTCACCGCGGAGATCTACGACGTCTCGCCCGAGCTCTCGGCGGCCGCGTTCCTCGTCGATCGCGGCGTCGACGCGTGGGTCGTCGACTTCGGCGCGCCCGAGCGCGAGCCCGGCGGCATGGCGCGCACGCTCGACGATCACGTCCGCGCCGTCTCGCGCGCCGTCGACCGCGTGCGCGCGATCACGGGCCGCGACGTGCACCTCGCCGGCTACTCGCAGGGCGGCATGTTCGCCTATCAAGCGGCCGCGTTCCGGCGCTCCGACGGCATCGCCTCCGTGATCACGTTCGGGAGCCCGGTCGACATCCACGGCAACGTGCCCAACGTCGCGAGCGACGTCGTCGGCGTGCTCGCCCGCGCCGTGCGCCCCCTGCTCCTCCCCGTCGCGCAGCGCATCGAGGGCCTGCCCGGCGCGCTCACGAGCACCGGCTTCAAGCTGCTCACGCCGGTGAAGGAGGTCGAGCAGCTCGTCGATTTCGTCCGCAAGCTGAGCGATCGCAAGGCGCTCGAGAAGCGCGAGAGCCGGCGCAGGTTCCTCGGCGGCGAGGGCTTCGTCGCGTGGCCCGGCCCGGCGCTGCGCACGTTCCTCGACGACTTCGTCGTGCACAACCGCATGCTCTCGGGAGGCATGATCATCGACGGGCGCGCCGTGACGCTCGCCGACATCACCTGCCCCGTGCTCGCGTTCGTCGGCGATCGCGACACCTTCGCGCGGGCCGACGCGGTGCACGGGATCACGCGCGCCGCGCCGCGCGCCGACGTGCACTTCGCGCCGCTCGCCGCCGGTCATTTCGGCCTCGTCGTGGGTTCGCGCGCGCTCGCCGACACGTGGCCGACGGTCGTCGAGTGGCTCGCGTTCCAGACGTCGCACGGGCCGCTGCCGCGCCTCCTCGCCGCGGCCGAGAAGGCGCCGCCGTCGCTCGACGACGAGCCCGAGGAGGCCGCGTTCGATCTCGACGTCGAGCTCGACCTCGCGATCGACGTCGTGTCGAGCGCGGTCACGCGGGTCATCGAGCGCGCGAGCGACGCCGTGCGCGACGCGGGCGAGTCGGCGCTCGCGCTGCGCTTCCAGCTGCCGCGCCTGTCGGAGCTCGAGCGCATGACGCCCGACACGCGCGTCGGCGCCTCGCGCGCGCTCGCCGATCGCGCGCGTCGCATGCCGCGCAGCACGTTCTTCCTCTTCGGCGGCCGGGCGTTCTCGTACGCCGACGCCGACGCGCGCGTGAACCACGTCGTCCGCGGCCTCTACCGCTCGGGCG
This sequence comes from Byssovorax sp., assembly GCA_036500365.1. Taxonomy (GTDB): domain Bacteria; phylum Myxococcota_A; class Polyangia; order Polyangiales; family Polyangiaceae; genus DASYCF01. Next base: position 4,191 of record DASYCF010000824.1, on the reverse strand, counting down.
TGCGCGGCGGCGAGCGCGTGCTCGTGTGCATGGCCGGCCGCCCGAGCTTCCTCTCTGCCATCTCCGCGCTCGATCGGCTCGGCGCCGTGCCCGTCGTCGTCCCGCCGGACGTGACCGCCGCCGAGCTCGAGGGCATCCTCGCGCGGACCTCACCCGCACACGTCGTCGCCGACCCGGAGCACGCGGCGATCGCGCGCGCGGCGTTCGGGCGCGACGTGCTCGTCCTCGGCGGCGGCGCCGGCCCGCGCACGCTCGCCGACGGGCTCGTCGACATGGAGGCGATCGACACCGCCGCGTTCGAGCTCGCGAAGGACGTCGCGCTCGACGCAGGGCGCGCCGCCGACCTCGCCGTCATCCTGTGCACGCGCGCGCCGGAGGGGCTGCGCCAGGCGTCGATCACGCGGCATCGCTGGGCGCTCTCCGCGCTCGGCGCGGCGGCCGCGTGCACGCTGCGACCCGACGACACTGTGTACTCGTGCCTCCCGCTGCATCACCCGGCGGGCCTGCTCGTCGCGGTCGGCAGCGCGCTCGCGTCCGGCGCGCGGCTCGCGCTGGCGACGCGCTTCGATCCGACGGCGTTCTGGCTCGAGGCGCGGCGCTACGGCGCGACGGTCGTCTTCTACGCCGGCGAGATGGCGCGCGCGCTCGCGGACGCGCCCCCCTCGCCGCACGAGCGCGATCACGCGGTGCGCCTCTTCGCGGGCAGCGGCATGCGCGCCGATCTGTGGCAGCGCCTCGTCGATCGGTTCGGCGTCGGCGTGCTCGAGTTCTACGCGGCGACGACCGAGAACGTCGTCCTCGCGAACGCCTCCGGCGCGAAGGTCGGCTCGATCGGCAGGCCGCTCCCCGGCAGCGCCGAGCTCGCCGTCGCGCGCTTCGACCTCGCGAGCCGCGCGCTCGCGCGCGACGCGCAGGGCTTCGGCGCGCGCTGCGACGCGGGCGAAGTGGGCCTCGTCGTCGGCCGCGTCCCCCCCGACGACCGCCGCGACGACCGCGCGCGCGTCGTCCGAGGCCTCTTCGAGCCGGGCGACGCGTGGTTCGTCGGCAAGGACCTCCTCCGCCGCGACGCCGACGGCGACTTCTGGTTCGTCGACCGCGTCGGCGCGATGCGCACGTCGAGCGAGGGTTGCGTGTCGCCGCGCGAGGTCGAGGACGCGCTCTACCGTGTCGCAGGCGTACGTGTCGCGCGAAGCGACGTCGGCGGAGCGGTCGTCGTCGCGAGCGAGCCGCTCGATGCCGTGCGCGTGACGCACGCGCTCGCGGATCTCGCGCCGCACGCGCGGCCACGTCGCGTCGCCCGACTCGCCGCGATCCCGATGACCGACGGCTACCAGCCCGAGCGACCGAGCGCCGAGGACGGCGCCGAGCTCGACGCGCTCGTCTACGACGAACCCCGCGCCGCGTATTCGCCCGCCGCAAGCTGAGATGAAGCGGGCTCGGGCGCGGGCTCGGGCTCGGGCTCGGGCGCGGGCTCGGGCTCGGGCGCGGGCTCGGGCTCGGGTCGCGCGCTCCCTTCAGCGGCCGTGGCGCCTGCGGACTCATCGACTCTGGCGCTTTCGCGCGCGGGACCTCACACTGCGCGCCGCCATGCTCGAGCCGCTCGTCGTCCGTGAAGGCGTCGTCATCCCGCCGCGCGATCTCGCGTGGTCGGCGGTGCGCTCGTCCGGGCCGGGCGGGCAGAACGTGAACAAGGTCGCGTCGAAGGTTGAGCTCCGCTTCGACCTCGCGGGCACGCGCGCGCTCGACCCGGGGACGCGCGCGCGGCTCACGTTCCTCGCGCGCGGTCGCCTCGATCGCGAGGGCAAGATCGTCATCACGAGCGAGGAGACGCGCGACCAGGCGCGGAACCTGGCCCGCGCGCTCGAGAAGCTCGTCGAGCTCGTCGCGCAGGCGCTCGTCGTGCCGAAGCGCCGCCGCGCGACGCGCCCCTCGCGCGGCTCCGTCGAGCGCCGCCTCGACGAGAAGAAGCGCACCGGCGAGCGCAAGCGGCAGCGAAGCGATCCCTCCGAAAGATGAACCGTCGCCTGGGGCCGCCGGCTCGTCGCCTGGTGCCGCCGCCTCCTCGCCTGGCGCCGCCACCCGCGCCTCGCTCGCCCGGCGCACGAAGTCGCTTGGCACTTCGTGTGCTCACGAGCCGCTCATGGCGGTGCTCGAGCTCGACTTCGATCGCGGGACGCTCCGCCTCGGCGGCGACGCGGCGGACGCGCTCGACGATCCGCGCGCGCCCTTCGACGCGCGCACGGGCTTCCGCCGGGCGGCGGCGTACCGATACGCCGAGATCCTCGGTCGCGCGCGCCACGAGGGGCTTCGGATCGAGGATCGCGTCGCGGCCGCCGTCCTCCGCCGGCCGCGCGCCGTCGCGGCCGCCAGCCTCACGCTGCGCGCCTACCAACAGCAGGCGGTCGCCGCCTTCGAGCGCTTCGGCGGCCGCGGCGTCGTCGCGCTCCCGACTGGCAGCGGCAAGACGCGCGTCGCGTGCGCGGCCATCGCCCGCGCCGCCGCCGGCGCGCTCGTCCTCGTTCCGACGTGCGCGCTGCTCGAGCAGTGGACCCAGATCCTCGAGGCGACGTTCGGCGGCCCCATCGGCGTCGTCGGAGACGGCGCGTCGCGCGTCGAGCCGGTGACGGTCATGACGTTCGAGAGCGCGTTCAGAAAGCTCGACGTGCACGGACACCGCTTCGGCCTCGTCGTCGTGGACGAGGCGCATCACTTCGGGAGCGGCGCGCGCGCCGAGGCGCTCGAGATGTGCACCGCGCCCCGGAGGCTCGGCCTCACCGCGACGCCGCCCGAGCCGGGCTCGCGGGGCTCCGAGCGCCTGCGCGAGCTCATCGGCCCCGTGGTCTTCGAGATCGAGGTCGAGGCGCTCGCGGGGCGCGACCTCGCGCCGTTCGAGATCGTGCGGATCCACCTGTCGCTGTCGTCGGCCGAGCGCGCCCGGTACGACCGCGACATCGAGCGGTTCACGGAGCTCCGCCGCGAGCTCTTGCGGATGGACCCGAGCGCCGACTACCTCGCGATCGTCCGAGCGATCGCGAGGACGCTGGGCGGCGCCGACGTCCTCGCGGAGATGCAGCGCGCCGCCCGGTTGGCCGCGCTGCCGGACGCGAAGCGCTCCGCGATCCGCGAGCTCGTCGCGCGCCACGGCGGCGAGCCCACGCTGATCTTCACGGCCACGACCGAGGACGCCTACGCGGTCGGCGAGCAGGAGCTCGTGCCCGTCATCACGGCCGAGACGTCGAAGGCCGAGCGCGCCGAGATCCTGGGGGCGTTCCGCGCGCGATCGGTGCGAGCGCTCGCGAGCGCGCGCGTCTTGAACGAGGGCGTCGACGTGCCCGAAGCGAGCGTCGCGATCATCGCCGCCGGCGCGCTCGGCGCGCGCGAGCACGTCCAGCGGATCGGCCGCGTGCTGCGCCCGCAGCCTGGAAAGCGCGCGCTCGTCTACGAGCTCGTCACCATCGACACCGTCGACGAGGCCCGCGCGCGGGCGAGGAGCCGCCGCGTTGCTGCCCGCTGACCTGCTCTCGCTGAGCCGCGGCGGCGCGCGCTCTACGCCCCGGTACCTCGCCGCGCGCGACGAGGTCTGGGTGCGGTCCCTGCTCGACCAGCTCGACGCGTTCGTAGGGCGTACGGCCGCGGAGCGCGACGCCGAGCTGCCCAGGATCGCGCGTGCGCTCGCGCGCGAGCACGGCGTCGGCGCGCGAGCCGCGCGGGGCGTGGTCCACGTCGCCGCGCGCGGATACGCGGCGGAGGTCGTCGCGCCGGCGCCGCCGGGCCACCTCAGGCGCGTCGTGTTCGAGGAGGCGGCGCGGACGCAGCCGTTCGATCGAAGAGATGCGCTCGAGCGCGGCGCGGCGCGGCTGGGCCTCGACCCGGCCGCCGTCGAGGCGTCGCTGTTCGCGGATCGTGCAGCGGCGCGGCGCATCCAGGCGTCGGAGTCGCCGCCCTCGGCGGCCTCCACGGTCGACGCCTACAACCTGAGCCTCGTGCAGGGGTTGCTCGCGCGGAGCGAGCGCGTCGTGGTCGAGCTCCGCGAGCACGTTCGCGCGGTCGTGCGCTTCGCCAAGCTCGGCGGCCTGCTCTGCACGTGCTCGACGTCGACTCGCGGCACCTCGCTCGACATCTCCGGTCCGCTCTCGATCCTCCGGCACACGACGAAATATGGACTCGCGCTCGCTCGCTTCATCCCCGCCG
>DASYCF010000823.1:0-1896 GCA_036500365.1 Byssovorax sp. | reverse complement strand
AGCAGCGACGCCCGCTCCCGCTCGTCGTCGGTCACGTCGAGGCGCGCTCGCGCGATCGCCTTCCATTTGGCGGACTTGTGCTTCTTCAACGCGCCCACCAGGTTGATGGGCTCCATCGCCCCCTTCGCGAGCAGCCCCTCGAGGTGGGCGACCACGCGCGGGTCCGGCTTCATCGCCTCGAGCAGCTCCAACGCTGCCAGCGCGAGGAACGAGTTCTTCGCCTTCGCGCGATCGAGCAGCGCCAGCGCCGCGTCGACCCAGCGCTGATCGACGCTGCGGCGCGCGCGCACGTCGTCGTGCGCCGCGACGAGCCGCTCGCGAACGCGCCGGTCCCGCCTCTTGTCTGGCTTCGCCGCCGCCGCGCTAGCGCGCGCGTCTTCGAGGGCGTCGTCGATCGCGCCCACCGCGGGCGCGACCTTGCTGCGCGCCGGCGGCGCCTTCGCAGGCGCCTTCGAGACGGCGCCGGCGTGCGCCTCGGTGAACTCCTTCATGAACGCAGCGAACGTCGGCCCCGGGAGAGACGCGCCCACGCGCGACGCGAACGCCGCGTATCCCTCGCCGGCGTAGAGACGGTCACGCGCGGCTCCCCTCTTCACCTCCGTGAGCCTCGAGGCTCCACGCCCGAGCCGGAGCTCGAACGCAAAGTCGCCCTCCGCGCCGGCCGTTCCTAGGAACCAGAACGCGCCCGCGGCGCCCTCGGGCGCGGCGGCGCGCAGCATCGCCGCGACGTCGCCGGCGCGATGGCGGAAGCCGTCCTCGTCGTCGTCGTATGTCAGCTCTACCCGCAAGCCCTCGGTGACCACGCGGAGGCCGGGCACCTTCTCGAAGGCCGCGAGCCGCTTCGTGACCGCCTCGTCGGGGCGCGAGGTCGCCCGCTCGAGGAGGTCGCTCCAGTCGTCGTGCTCGGAGCGCGAGACCCGCTTCGTCTTCCACGCGGTGAGGGCTGCCCTCGAGGGGAGTCGCATCGACCCGAAGCCGCCGGCGTTCCAGCCCATTGTCCGTCCTGTCGTCGTGGGGAGTCGTCGGCGCTCCGCGTCCTCGGAGGTGCTCGCCGTGCACGGTCGTCAGCTCCGACCACCGGTGTTGGAGTTCGGCCGCAGCGCCGCTGCAACCCCCGTGATCACGCTCCACCGCGCGCGCGAGCGACCGGGGCGGGGCGACGACGGCGTGGACGCGCCCCGCGGCGACGCCATCGCGCGTGCAAGCTCCGGCGCCTCCGGGCGCCTGTGCTCGAGCGGCGGGCGGCTCGCGCCTCCGAGGGGCCCGCGCGCTCGCTGATCAGACGTCGAAGTGTGGTAGGTTCCGCGGCGCGAAGCGCGCGTCGTACGCGCACGTCACGTCGCTCGATCTGGACGGCGCGATCGGGAGCTCGGCTTACCGCTCGGGGTAACAGCAGCGGTTGACAGGGCTCGGACGGCAGTTCAGGACCCGCTCCGTCTCGATAGCTTGCCCTCGTAGCTCAGTGGATAGAGCAGCGGTTTCCTAAACCGAAGGTCGCAGGTTCAATTCCTGCCGGGGGCGCAAGGCAAAACCAGCAAAACAAGGCTGGAATCAGCCGGAACCATGGCGCCGCAGGGTGATGGTAGCCGCTGGCAGATTCCCACAATTGTGGACTTCTTTGCCACACCTACGCCACACGCCGACCGCCGGTGCTAGGCTCGCGGTTGTGGGCACGAACGCAGAGCCGCGGGGGGGTGTCAGCGACGACGAGAGCGTCGCGCACGACGCCGCCAATGCCGAGTTGCTGACGCTCGCGGCGCGGCTTGAGCTCGCGGCAGCGTCGCTCCGTTCGCTCGCTCACACGGAGGGGCCGTGGGCGGGGTTGCTCGCGCTAAAGAAGCTCGAAGCGGAGCGCGCCGGCCGGGCGTGTCGCGCGCTCGTGTGGTCGCGCGAGGA
>DASYCF010000822.1:0-8358 GCA_036500365.1 Byssovorax sp. | reverse complement strand
GGCGACGCGACGACGTAAGGTGGATACACTGCGCGCGATGGCCCGAAACGGCGGCAAGCCGACGGCACCGTTCGACGACGCGACGGCCACGATGGTCCGGGCGCCTCCGAAGTCGCGCCCGCTCGGCGTCGTCGTCCGCGTGCTCGGCGCGAAGGCCCAGCCCGAGGTGTTCCGCCTCGGCGCCGGCTCCTGCACGGTCGGCTCGGCGCCGACCTGCGACATCGTCATCACGGCGCCGACCGTGTCGCGCCAACACGCCGAGCTCACGCTCGCGCCGGAGGGCGTCGCCGTGCGCGACCTCGAGAGCCGCAACGGCGTCTACTACCTCGGCCAGCGCGTCGATCGCATCGTGCTCCGCTTCGGCGGCCGGCTCGACATCGGCAAGGCGCAGCTCTCGGTCGAGGTCGACACCGAGGCGCTCACGCAGGGCCTCGCGTTCGAGGGCGACGCGTACCGCGGCATGATCGGCGCGTCGGCGCCCATGCGCCGGCTCTTCGCGATGCTCGCGCGGCTCGAGGGCTCGCTCGTCACGGTGCTGGTCGAGGGCGAGTCGGGCGTCGGCAAGGAGCTCATCGCGCGCGCGCTGCACGACGGCTCGTCGGTGCGCGAGGGCCCGTTCGTCGTCGTCAACTGCGGCGCGATCCCGCGCGATCTCGTCGCGAGCGAGCTCTTCGGCCACAAGAAGGGCGCGTTCACGGGCGCGAACGAGTCGCGGCGCGGCGCGTTCGAGAGCGCCGACGGCGGCACGCTCTTCCTCGACGAGATCGGCGAGCTCCCGCTCGAGGAGCAGCCCATGCTCCTCCGCGCGCTCGAGACCGGCGACGTGCGGCCCGTCGGCGGCGATCAGTCGAAGCAGGTGCGCGTGCGCGTCGTCGCCGCCACGAACCGCAGCCTCGAGCGCGAGGTCGAGGAGGGCCGCTTCCGCGAGGACCTCTACTATCGCCTCGCCGTCGTCCGCCTCGACGTGCCCGCGCTCCGCGACCGGGCCGAGGACGTGGCGCCGCTCGCGCGCTCGTTCGCCAAGGCCTCCGGCCTCGACACGCTCGACGACGAGATCGTGCAAGAGCTCCGCGCGCGCCCCTGGCCCGGGAACGCGCGCGAGCTGCGGAACGCGGTGCAGTCGTACGCGGCGCTCGGCGTGCTGCCGACGTCGAAGCGCGGCGGAAAGTCCACGTCGGTCGACGCCGCGCTCGCCTCGCTCGTCGACGTCGCGCGCCCGTACGGCGATCAGAAGGACGAGCTCGTCGACCGGTTCACGCGAATCTACCTCGCGGCGCTGCTCGCGCACGCGGGCCAAAATCAGCGCGTCGCGGCCGAGCTCGCCGGCCTCGATCGCAGCTACCTCGGGAAGCTCCTCGCCAAGCACGGCTTGGGAAAGACGTAAGCGAGGCCTTCGTCGTGCGTGGTAACCTCCGCTTCATGTCTCGCGTCCCAGCGCGCGACGCCGCAGGGTCGTGGGTGCCCTTGCTGGCGTCTGCGGCGGTGGTGCTGACCGCAGCGTCCGCGCGCGCGGACCTGCCGGTCGACGCGGCAAGGTACGTGTACCAGCGCGCCGCCGCCGAGTACGACCGCGGCGAGTTCGCGGCCGCCGCCGTCGACTTCGCCGACGCCGACAACCTGGTGCCGAACGACGTCACGCTCGAGACGGCGATCTCGTCGGCGATCAAGGGCGACGCGGTGGTGCTCGGGCTCGAGCTCGCCGAGCGCGCGAAGCGATCGCCCGGCAGCGCGCCGCTCGCGAAGACGGCCGCCGCCGCGCGCGAGAAATTCGCCGCGCGCGCAGGGCAGATCGTCGTGCGCTGCGCGCCGGGCTGCAAGCTCGCGATCGACGGCAAGCCCGCCGCTCCCGACGGCGGGCGGTGGGTGATCGTGGGCGATCACAAGCTCGACGTCGACGTCGGCCACGGCCCCGAGGCGCGCAGCGTCCACGTGAAGGCGGGCGAGGTCGCCGAGGTCGCGATCGCGGCGACGGCGGCGAACCCCGCGCCGATCGCGCCGGTCGTCACGCCGACGGTCGCGCCGCTCGGCGTGAAGGACGCGCCGCCCGAGCAGCAGAGGGGCGGCATCTCGCCGGTGTGGTTCTTCGTCGGCGCGGGCGCGACGGCGATCTCGGGCGGGCTCGCGATCGCGTTCGGCGTCGACACGGCGAGCAAGCACACCGCCTTCGCGACGAGCCCGACGCAGGCGACGAGCGCGGCCGGCGCGAGCGCGGAGGCGCGGACGAACGTGATGATCGGCGTCACCGCGGGCGCCGCCGTCGCGACCGCGGCCGTCGGCCTCTTCGCGGTGCGGTGGTCCTCGCGCGGCGCCCCGCGCGAGGCGTCGATCGGGCTCCACGGCGCCGGCCTCGAGGCCACGGCGCGGTACTGAGGTGGCCGTGGTCCCGTCGCGCATGCCCTCGATCCCCGACGCGCTGCCGCGCAGCTCCCGCTACGAGCTGCTCGTCAAGATCGCGTCCGGCGGCATGGCGACGGTGTACGTCGGCCGCATCCGCGGGGCCGAGGGCTTCTCGCGCCTCGTCGCGATCAAGCGCGCGCATCCTCATCTGCTCGAGGACCCCGAGTTTCGCAGCGTCGTCGTCGCCGAGGCGCGGCTCGCGTCGCTGATTCATCACCCGAACGTCGTCAGCGTGCTCGACGTCGAGGAGCGCGACGGCGAGCTCTTGCTCGTCATGGACTTCATCGAGGGCGCCGCGCTGTCGATGCTGCTCGGCGCCGCGCGCACGTCGGGCGATCCGCTGCCGCCCCGCATCGCCGTGCGCACCTCGCTCGAGGCCGCGCTCGGCCTCCACGCCGCGCACGAGCTCGCCGACGACGCCGGCCACCCGCTCGGGCTCGTGCACCGCGACGTGTCGCCGCAGAACATCCTCGTCGGGCAAGACGGCGCCTCGCGCATCAGCGATTTCGGCATCGCGAAGTGCGTCACCGGCACGCACTCCGGCGGCACGCAGATGGGCGTCCTCAAGGGAAAGCTCCCCTACATGGCGCCCGAGTACATCGAGTTCAGCGAGGTCGACCCGCGCGGCGACGTGTTCGCGCTCGGCGTCGTCCTGTGGGAGTCGCTCACGAACCAGCGGCTCTTCCGCGCCGACAACGACCTCGAGACCATGCGCCGCGTCGCGTCGATGGCGGCGCCGCCCGTGTCCGCCGTCGCGCCGTGGGTGGGCGAAGGGCTCGACGCGGTCGTCGCGCGGGCGCTCGAGAAGGGGCCCGATCGCAGGTTCGCGAGCGCGCGCGCGTTCGCCGAGGCGCTCGAGTCCGCAGGGCGGCGCGCGGACCTCGTCGCGGGCGCGAGCGAGGTCGGCGACTACGTGCGCGTGATCGCGGGCGCCGACATCGCGAAGCGGCGCGAGCTCGTGCGCGCCCGCAGCGGCCCGATCATCCCGGCCGCGCGCGTGTCGAGCTCGACGGCCCTCGTCGACCCCGAGCGCACCGCGACCGACACGAGCCACGCGCCCGCCGTCCCCGCGCCGAGCGAGCCCGCGAACGACGCCGACACGATCGAGGACGACACGTCGGCCGTGCACGAGCTGGCGAGCGGCGCGAGCGCTCCGCACGGCGAGCCGCCGCCCGCCGCCGCGATGACGCCGCCGATCGGCGCGCTCGAGCGCACGACGGCGCCGCTGCTCGAGCCCCCGCCGCCGCCGGCGGAGAGCGCGCGCGAGCCGTCGCTCTCGACGATCGACCGCAGCGGCGTGTCGTCCGCCATCGCCTCGCACGACGCGACGCCGACGGCGCCGCCGATCACGGCCCGGAAGGAGCGCGCTCGCGTCGGCGTGCTCGTCGTCGTGTCGAGCCTCGCGCTCGCGACCATCAGCGTGGCCGCGTCGCGCTTCGCGGCGTCGTCGAGCGCGCACGGGCACAGCACCGCCTCCGCGCCCGCGAGCGCCGACGCGCCTCCTGCGGCCGAGAGCGTGGCCGAGCCCGCGGTCACGGCCGCCGCGCCGAGCGCCGCCGTCGCGCCTGCTTCGCCGCCGACGCGCGCCGACGCCCCGCCGGAGCCGCCCACGGCCGAGGCGTCGGCGTCTGCCTCCGCTTCGCCCGTCACGTCCGCGAAGCCTGCGCGCGCCGTCTACGTCCCGCAGCGCGGCCACGGAAGCACGCCGACGCGGAGCGAGCCCGCGAAGGGCGACGCGAAGCCCGCCGCGGACAAAGCCCCGCCGAACCCCTACGGCAAGCCGTGAGCTGACCGGCGCGGACGCACGCGACGCGCGCGACGGCGGAGCGCGAGCGCCACGAGCGCGAAGAACGCGCCGGCGCCGCGGTCGACCGGCACCCCAGAGGCGCGACAGCCGCAGCCGCCGTCCGACGAAGCATTCGCGCGGCTCGAAGCACCGCCTGCTCCGCCTGCTGCGTCCTCGTCGGCGCCACCGGCGCCGCTCGCGGTCGTCGCGCTCGAGGCGCTGGCCGCGGATTCGCTCGCGCTCGCCGTCGTGACCGACGTCGTGGCAGCGCCACCTGCCGAGGCCGAGGATCCGCCTGCGCCGACCGACGCGTTCGACATCGTCGACATCGTCGACATCGTCGACGTCGACGAAATCGACGACCCGGACGACCCGCCGGCCGATGACGTCGACGCCGACGCCGACGCGCCGCCTCCGCTCCCCGCGCCGTCACAGTGGCTCGTGACGCACGCCTGCCAGGCGTCCACGAAGGCCGCCACGTCGAGCGAGCCGAGCCCCGTCGCGAGATCATAGCCGACACCCGCCGCGTAGCCGTATCGGCCCGAAGCTGGGCAATCGAGGCTGGCTGCCTGACACGGCACGATGTTGTCACCCGTCGTGACGTCGTGAAACGCGCCGGGCGACTGCGCCGCGACGGCGTAGAGCATCGGGTTCACGTTGCCGAGCGGCGCGCCGCCCGTCGCCTGCACGAGGAGCGCGACGACGCCAGCGAACGCGGGGGTCGCCGCCGACGTGCCACCGACCCAGTAGAGGCCGCTCCCGTTCCCGCCCGCGGGAGGGGTGTAATACACGACGGCGCCGTCGTGATTGAGAGAAGCATTGAAGGCGACGTCGGGCACGTCGCGGTGACCGTCCGCCGGCACGCCCAGACCCGTCTGCCAAGGTGGCTTGGCGAAGAGGGTGCTCACGCCGCCGCCGCCGGCGAAGAGCTGGTGCATCGCGGCCGAGTCGTTCCAAGCCGTCTCGGGGATGTACGAGAGCGCCGAGCCGAGCGTCGGCCCGTTCGTCGTGCTCCAGTAGCTGCCTGCGCCCTCGGCGAACTCGGTGCCTCCGACGCCGGTGAAGCTCGGCAGCGAGGCAGGGAGCATGACGGCGGGTCCGCGGCTGGCCGACGGCGCCTGCTCGTACGGATCGCACGCCGCGGCGCCCGAATCCCCGGCGCCGGCGACGAGCGTCATGCCTTGAGCGTTGGCTTGATCGCCGGCGTCGGCGAGCGCCTGGACACCCGCCATCGAATACTGCGCCTCGCAGTAGCCGCCGCTCATGCTCACGACGTCGCCGATGTGGTTGTCTACGGCATACTCGACGGCGTTTCGCACGTCGAAGCCCGTCGCGCCGCCAGTGTACACATAGACGAGCTTCGCGCCGGGCGCGACGGCGCCCGCGATCTCGAGGTCGAGCTCCGCCTCGCCCATGTAGCCTGCGTTCGAGTACCCCATCGCCCCGCTGCCCGTCACGAACTCGTCCGTCGGATCCTCGGCGGGGAGGCCCATCGTGCTGCGGAACGTCGCGACGTCGCCGTGCGTGTACGTGGTCTCGCCGACGACGACGAGCGTGACGCCGTGGCCGTCGACGGCGCTCGAGTAGAGGGGGTTCACGTCGTAGATCGTCGCGAAGTCGGCGGCCGCGACGTGGTGCTCCCCCGACAGCGTGTAGAGCGGTGAAGGCCCGAAGTCGTCGGCGCCGCGGAGGGCCGTCACGGCGTCGCCGATCGACGCAGGGACAGTCGGATCACGTCCCATCGCGAAGTGTTCGCGCCCGCCGAACGAGAACCGACGCACCTCGGCGCCGAAGGCGGCCTCGACGTCGGCCACGCTGCCCGCGAAGTGGATCGTCCTGCGCCCGCGCGCCGGCCGCACGTCGGTGAAGCCCTGCTCCTCGAGCCACGCCGTGACTCGCGCGACGTCCGCCGGCGACGCGCCGAACGCAGCGCCGTACTGCTCGGGCGTGAGCCACCGGTGGTAATCGGTCGACGACGTGTCCTGTTGGCGGCGGAGGAGATCGGCGAGCGCGGCCGCGCGCTCCGGCGTCCGCGCGAGGTCGAGGGCGAGCCCGCCGAGCCTCGTGTCAGGCGCCAGTCGGCCGCGATCTCGGCTCGGGAGCGCGAGCGGGTGCGCGCTGCCGCGGAGCACGGCGCGCCGGCCGACCTCGAGGGGTGACGCCCCGTCGAGCGCGCCGGCGTCGCCGCAGCCCGACGAGGCGAGGATCGTCGCGAGGCACGAAGCGAAGACGAGGGGTCGATTCACGCGAGCCATCGGCCGGCGCATCGCACGCGACGTGCCACGCCGAGGAGCGGCATCGCGGCCGCGATTCGCGTCGTTCGACTACGCAAAAGAGTTCGCGCTACGAAAATCACTGCCGCGAGGGCGCGTGTCCGTCGCGCCGGCCGGGAGCGACGCGGCGGTGTCCGCTCGCGCGGACGACGGCGTGACGAATGGCCGCGTTCCCAGCGACACCCGCGGCGGCACGACGCGTGATGTACTCGCGACATGCCCCAGGCCTCGACGCTCGTGCGGCAATACGTCACCGCGCTCCGCGAGGAGCCGCGCCTCCGTGCGTTCGCCGCCGCGAGCTTCGTCGACGACATCGGCGTCGCCGTCGCCGCGTGGGCGTCGACGCTCTTGATGACGAACCTGTTCACGTCGCAGCGCGCGCGCGCGAGCCTCGTCCTGCCGACGCTCGTCGCGTTCCTCCTCGGCACGCTCGTGTCGGGGCCGCTCGCGGACTGGGCGGGGCGCACGTCGCTCGCGCGCCTCGCGCGGTCGCGGTGGCGCATCGTCGTGTGGGCGCGTCTCGCGGAGACGGCGATGGTCGGGGTGCTGCTCACCGGCGTCGCGTCCGGCGCGCCGACGGTCGCCAGCGTGCTCCCGTTCGCGATCTTGATGGCGTTCTCGAAGACCGCGTTCCGGCCGACGCGCGGCGCGTTCGCCGTCGATCTGCTCTCGCGCGAGAGCGCGCAGGTCGACGCGAGCGGCGCGCCCATCGCCGACGAGCGCGGCCACGCGCTCCGCTACAAGACGCACCTGCTCGCGATGACGTCGCTCGTCGGCGCGCTCGGCGCGGCGGCGGCGCTCGCGGGCCTCGTCCTCGGCGGCCGCATCATGAAGCTCGCGGCCGGCGCGTACTGGCCGATGTTCCTCGCGCAGGGCGTCATGCACCTCGGCTTCGTCGCGATCATCTTCCTCTTTTGCCACCCGACGCGACGCTTCCGCGACGTGCGGCTCGTCGACCTCGTGCGCGACGACGCGTCCGACGACCCGCCCGCCGACGACGTCGACGTCGCCGCGCCCGCCACGACGCGTCGTTCACCGCTCTCGTTCGCGGGCGACTTCGCGCGGTCGATCGCCGAGGGCGCGCGCTTCCTCGCCGCCCCGAAGCAGCGACCGCTGCTGGTGCTGCTCCTCGGCGCCGCGATGGTCGAGTTCGTCACGGAGTCGTACGACGGGCGCATGATCGTGAAGCACGTGCTCCACGGGCCCGACGAGGCGCTGCGCCACGCCGAGCTCACGTGGGCGATCGTCGGCGTCGTCGGCGTCGCGCTCGTGCCCGCGCTCGCCCGCGCCGTCGGGAGCATCGGTCGCGTGTTCCTGCTCACCATGCTCCTCGACGGCGTCGTCATGGCGGTCGCCGGCGTCGTCGCGGCGGCAGAGTCGCGGGCCGCGATCGCGCCCTTCGTCGTGGTGCTCGCCCTCGATCACACGCTGACGCTCGTCAGCGGGTCGCTCACCGATCTCGCGCAGAACAGCGCGTCGAGCGCGGCGATGCGCGGGCGCATCGCGGGCACGTACGGCCTCGTCGTCATCCTCGGCGACATGGCGGTGGAGGCGATCGCGACGCCGATCTCGGAGAGCCTCGGCATCCCGTCGATGCTCGCGCGCGTCGGCGTGCTGCAGGTCGCGCTCGTCGTCGTCCTCGCCGCGATCGGCGGCAAGAAGCTCTGGCGCTTCGGCCTGCGCGACGCCGTCGACGGCGAGGTCGAGCCCGCGGGCGCGGCGGAGGCGGCGTGACGCGCTCGATCGCCGACATGCGCCGCGCGCTCGCGGCGCGCGACGTGTTCCTCGCGGCGGTCGCGACCAAGCTCGCCGCGCGCGTGGAGGCGCTCGCGCACGCGCGGTCCAACGGGGCGCGCCACGCGAAGCTCGCCGAGCTCGCGGGGTTCTCGCGCGAGCTCTTGC
>DASYCF010000821.1:0-2347 GCA_036500365.1 Byssovorax sp. | reverse complement strand
TCGACGCGATGGTGCAGCTCGGCGCGCTCACGTCGATCTACGAGAACCCGCGCGACGGCGCGTCGCTCATCTACGTGCGCAGCGACGCCGTGCTCGAGTACCTGACCGGCGCGTGGGACGCCGAGAAGCGCGACGCGAGCTTCTACCTCGAGCAGCTCGCGTACCACGAGCGCGAGCAGCGCCACCCGGTCGCGCTCGCGGCCGCCGAGCGCGCCGTCGCCGCCGCGACCGAGCAGGGCGGCGCCGCCCTCGAGCGCGCCGAGCTCGCGCGCGTGACCGCCCTCCGCGCCCTCGGTCGGCACGACGAGGCGCTCGCCGCCGTGAAGGCGTACGCGGCGAAGGTGCCGACGTCGAGCGCGGCCGAGGTCGAGCTCGCGAAGTGCCTCGCCTCGACCAACCAGCTCGAGCAGGCGAACGCCGCGATCGACAAGGCGCTCGAGCTCGACCCGGGCGACCTCGCCGCGCTCACGTTCAAGTTCTGGCCGGCCGACGCGACGGACCTCAAGAAGGTCGCCGACGCGACGCCTGCCCTCGCCGCCTTCGCCGAGGCGCACCCGAAGTCGGCCGGCGTGTGGCGCTCGCTCGCGCGCGCCTACCTCACGACCGGTCGCACGGACGACGCGCTCGGCCTGTTCGCGCGCGCCGTCGAGCTCACGCCCGAGGACGACGATCTGCGCGCCGAGTGGTGGAGCGAGCTCGGCAAGCAGCAGAAGTACCCCGAGATCCTCGCCGACGCCGCGAAGGTGAAGGACATCGGCAAGCGCGACTGGAAGCTCCGCTGGAACGAGGCGGAGGCCTACCTCGGCAGCGAGAAGCGGCCCGAGGCGCGCGCGTGCTTCACCGCGATCAACATGGACGACACGCTCCACGTCGACATGCGCAAGCGCGCCAAGCGCGCCGTGAAGGCGATCGACGACAACATGCCCATGGGCACGTGATCGACGACGGGCCGCGAGCGGCCCGCGGTCGACGATGGACCGCGACCGGCGGCCCCAAACCCCCGCCCTGCCCTCCGGCAGGGACGAGGGCGCTGCTGACGGTCGACGCCCGGCAGGCGCCGAAGGCCCGCGCCGCACCCCGGAAATTCGACGGGGCGCGCGGGCGCCCTTGGCGCGCGAGGTTGTTTTCGTCGACACGCGGGCTGTAACGTGGCGCGCGTGGGGAAGAACGGGAAGCGCAAGAGCAAGGGTCGCGGCGCGCCGCAGCCGAAGGCGCAGGCGAACGGGGCCGCGCACGGCGTCGACGACGACGCACTCGACGCAGAGGACGCGGCGCCGGCCGAGCCCGAGCCGAAGAGCGCCGAGGGCGAGGCCGTCGAGCCGCTCGGCGCCATCGCGGCGAACGAGCCGCTCGCGGAGGCGCCGGAGACCTCGCAGCTCGAGGCCGCGCACGGCGCCGCGTGGGGCGAGCCGCTCTACCGCTTCGACCAGGCGTGGACCCGCTTCGAGCAGCGCCTCATCGTGTTCGTGCTCCTCGCCGAGCTCGCGTCGCTCTGCGCGTGGGTGCTCCTCAACGACCTCACCGAGACGACGACGAAGGCGACGACCGCGCACGGCGGCGGCGGCGGGAGCTCCGACGGCACCATCTTCCGCGGCATCCTCGGCGCGGTCGCGATCGGCTGCGCCGCCTGGTTCGCGACGAAGAAGCAGCCGCTCAAGATCCGCCGCGGCGCCGCGATCGGCGGCGCGCTCCTCGGCGCGGTGATCGCGCCCGCGTGGGCAGGCCTCGGCACCGACTACCTCGAGAACGTGAAGGGCTGGCTGCAGGAGGGCTCGACGCTCACGCTCATGGGCGGCCTGCGCGGCGTCGCGACGCGGCTCACGCTCTGGCTCGCGCTCCTCGGCGGCTCGCTCGCCACGGGCTCCGGCCGGCACATCCACATCGATCTCGTCTACCGCCTCTTGCCGAAGCAGCTCCGCCTGCCGGCGTCGCTCCTCGGCATGCTCGCCGCCGCGCTCGTCTGCTTCGCCGGCGTGTGGGGCTTCGTCGATCACATCGCGATCAACTCCTTCGGCTCACGCGCCGAGGACCCCGCCGCCCAGAAGATCGAGAAGGTCGCGCACGGCGTGGGCGACAACCTGTTCCTCCTGCGCAAGCAGATCGGGCTCGACCTGCGCACCCTGCCGCGCGTGATCGGAGGCGCGAAGTACGACTCGTGGATGAGCGGCAAGCAGTGGAACGACTGGGTGGACGACGGCGGCTTCGGCGATCGATGGCCCGGCGACCAGGTGCAGTCGATCAAGGTGCCCGACGACACCACGTCGCACAGCCCGCTCGTGCTCTCGCCCGACGGGACGAACACGCGCGGCGTGCTCGTGCAGGCGCTCGGGCTCGTGTTCCCGTTCGG
>DASYCF010000820.1:0-4300 GCA_036500365.1 Byssovorax sp. | reverse complement strand
CGCTCGCGGTAGAGGTGCCCGTACGACGCCGGATCGATCGGATCGGCGATCGTCTGCGCGAGCGCGAGCAGCGGGTGGAACTCGTCGAGCTCGCCCTCCTCGAGGCCGAGCGCGGCCTCGAGGATCGGCATCGCCGGGATGTCCTTGCGCCGCGCGACGCCGATGCGCACGTCGCCGCCGCACCCCGACAAGACGACGCCGAGCGCGTCCCGATCGAGCGCGCCGTCGACGATCGCCGACTGGCTGCCCTGCGAGTGCCCCGCATAAAAGATGCGCCGCGCGTCGAACCGCACCGCGGAGAGGGGGCCCGCGGCGCCCGCTCGCGCGAGCAGCGCGCCGAGATCGGTCTTCGCGAGCAGGTGCACGAGCGCGAACGCGTCGACCGCGGCCTGGCGCAGGTTGTCGCGCGCGACGGCGGGGCGCAGCGGGTTGTAGAAGCCGAGCTCGTTCACGGTGCGCCCCGCGCCGACGGGCAGCGCGAGCCCGCCGAGGCGCAGCACCGCCGGCTCGAGGCTCCCGGGCCGCGCCGTGTCGGGATCGTCGGCGCCGTGGATCGGCTGATCGGTCGACACGACGGCGACGCCCTCGCGCGCGGCCCACCCGGCGAAATCGTCCTCGCCGAGGAAGCTCATCGCGGTGCCGCCCGTGCCGTGGCCGACGATCATCAGCGGGAAGCCGCCCGCCGGCATCGGCGAGAGCGGCACCGACACGACGAAGCGCGCGTGCAGGAGGCCCTTGCAAGCCTCGGCGAAGTAGCGGCTCTCGCGCGGGATCTTCGCGAGCACGGGCGCGCCGTGCCCGTCGACCTCGATCTCGCCGCCTCGCTCGAAGAACGGCGCCGCGCCGACGTCGCGCTGGAAGTTCGGTGTGCAGTAGACGCCGCGCGCGACCGCGTAGCTCACCGCGGCGCCGCGGCCCTTCGTCGTCGCGAGCCACGCGGCCGAGAGCACGCGCGGCGCCTCGTCGCCGGTCAAGCGCGCGGCCTCGTCGAGGAGCCGCCCGGTCATCGCCTCGGGATTCTGCGTGCGAAAGACCGCGATCGCGGCGATGTCCTCGCGCGCGGCGCCGAGGGCGGCCAGCGCGTCGAATACGGGCGCGTGGAGCCGGCGCGCGCGCTCTTCGTCGGGGTCGGCGCGCGGCGTGGTGTTCTTCACGATCTCGAGGTCGCGGCTCGTGCCGAGGGGCTTGCCGTCCGCGTCGCCGAGGTCGCGCCGCACGACCGCCGCGTAGAGCGTGCTCGGTCGCAGCACGAACCCCGCGAGCGGCTTCACGGCGAGCGTCTCGGCGTCCACGTACTTGGTCGCGCTCGTGAAGAGCCGCTCCTCGATCGGTCGAAACGTCCCACGCTCCGGGCTCTCGGGATCGACGTCGACGAGGAACACGGGCGCGCGCGCGCTCATCGTCTCGGCGGGCGGGCGGCCGAGCTTCGCCTCGTCGATCACGCGCGCGCGCTGGGGCCCGGCGGCGTCGAACCGAAAGTAGATCGCGGGCGCGATGGAGAACCCGTCGACGTCGCGCGCGGCCGTCTCCACGTACTTGTCGACGACGAACGCGTGCTCGCCAGGAAAGCCTCGAAAATCTGGCTTTCCGTCGCGCCGGCGCAGCTCGCTCGGCCATGGGGCGTCGTAAAAGCTCGCGCCGTCGGCGAGGCGCAGCGCGAACGCGACGTGCGCGGCGCCCTCGATCGGCGTGTCGCGTGTGTACGGGCCGTTCGTCGGCGCGCGCGGCGGCGCGACCGTCGCCTCGGGGGAGCAGCCGCCGAGCGCGAGCGCGAGCGCGAGCGAGGCCGCCGAGGTTCGCGCGCACGTCATGCGTGCAAGTTACGAGCTGAGGCCGCAGGGGCAAGCACCAGCGCTAGCGTTCGAAGCGCACGGTGCACCCGCTCGGGTGGTGCTCTTCGTCGGGGTCGTACGGGTGGCTCCGATCGATGCTCCCCGCGTTGACGCCGACGACGAGCAGCCCCGCGAGGCCGCCGAGGCCGATCACGGTCGCCTGCGCGGCCATCGAGCCGTTCATCGCGGCGGGCTCGACGCGGCCGCGCTCGGCGCCGGTCTCGTCGACCTTCACGAGCGCCCAGCGGAAGAGAACGCCCGCCTCCCACTCGCCCTGGAACGTGACCTCCTCGTTCATCTGCGCGCCGCGGAGGTCGAGCCAAAAATAGACCGTGCCCGTCGGGTCGACGGGGCGCATCGGCGCGAGCCTGCGCGGCAGCGAAGCGAACGGCACGTCCCACTCGACGCGTACGCGCCCGGCGTCGCCGAAGCGGGCGACGTCGTCGAGGTGCAGCCCGTCGTCGCGCGTGCCGACGAACGCGCGCGCGACCGCGAAATCGAGGAGCGCTTTGTCGACTCGCTCGCTGCGCACGCGCAGGTTGTTGCGGAGCGCGTCGAAGAAGTCGGGCTCGTCGACGAAATCGAGCGCGTCCGGCGGCGTGCGCTGCGCCGACACCGCGAGCAGCCCGCCGAGCACGTCGCCCGGCGTGCCCGCGCCGAACGTCTGGTCGAGGAAGTGCGGAAAGAGGAGCGCGCCGTCGGCCTCCGTCGCGTCGCCGCGCGCGAGCGCGAGCTCGGGTCGGCCCTGATAGTCGTCGACCGCTTGCAGCACCTCGACGGGGCACGCGCCCGTCAGATCCTCGAGGTAGCTCGCGAGCAGGCTCGTCGCGCCGTCTTCCATGCCGGCGTCGAACCGCATCGACAGCGCGAAGCCGACGGCGCGCGTCACGGCGCCCTCGAGCGCGCACCCCCGGCTCGCGCGCGGGCCCGCCCCGATCACCGCGAAGGCGCTCGCCCGGTCGAGGCCCTCGCCCAGCGAGTCGACGTCGATCGCGAAGGCGGGTGGCGCGTCGTCCGCGCGGAGGTACACGTCGAACGCCGCGCTCCCGCCGCGCCCGCCGTCGGGCCAAGGGCCAGGCATCGCCAGCGCGTCGACGATCCGAAGCGCCCGCTCGCCCGCGCCGAGCGCGCGGAGCGCGGCCGGCCCGCCGACGCCCTGCGCCGCGTGCACGCACACCGGCGCCGCGTCCGAGCACGCCTTCTGCGGAAAAAGCGCCTCGTCCGGGCGCTCGATCGTGGCCACCGGGCGAGCCGCCTGCGCGTTCGGCGCCTCGCCGAGCAGCGCCGCGGCGAGCCCGAGGCTGGCTGCGCCGACCGCGGCGCGCGCGCGGAGGCCCCGACGAAATTGACACCATCGCGCGCGAGGCCCTAAAACCATGCTTTCAGTCTGTCGTGCAGGCGTACTCTCGGTCGCGAATGCAGGGGAAGTCGATTCGAACGGCGATGGCGATGCCCCTCCTCGAACTGCGATCGCGACCCGCGGCAGCGGAGTCGCCGGGATCGCGACCCGCGGCAGCGGAGTCGCCGGGATCCAGCGGTCGCCGATGATCGACGGACCGCTCGATCCGGCGCAGTGGGTCGCGTTCGACCTCGAGCGGGGCATCGTCCACGTGGATGGAGAGCGCCCGCACGCGGTTGTTCCCGCCGCCGCGCTCGGCGCGCTCCTCGGCGCCGCCGCGGAGGTCGATCGCGCTGCGTTCGCGCGGGCCGTCGGCGAGGCGATGGGGGCGCGGGTCGCGTCGCGGCTCGGCGGCGTCGACGCCGTGCGCGCCGCTACGCCCGAGGCCGTGCTCACGCAGGTCGCAGCCGAGCTCGCGGTCGCCGGCCTCGGCGCGCTCGCGGTCGAGCGCTGGGGCCGCGCGCTGATCGTCGTCGTCGACACGCCCTTCGCGGCCGACGCGGACGACTGGCTCGAGTGCCTCCTCGGCGCTGCGTTCTCCGTCGCGACCGGACTCGACGCGGACGCCGCCGCGCTCGAGCGCGACGCCGGTCGCGCGTTCTTCATGCTCACGTCGAAGGAGATGGTGGGCCGCGTCCGCGGTCTGCGCTACCGCTCGCGCCGGTTCCTCGACGCGCTCGCCGATCTGCACGACGACGCGCCCGCGGAGGGCGCACCTACGTGACGCCGGCCGAACGCATCGCGGCGCTCGAGTCGTTGCTCGAGCGCATCAAGCGCAACGCCGCGTCGCCGCGCGTCGCCGGGGCCGCGGCCGTCGCGCTCGCCACCGAGCCCGCGCGCGCGCAGGCGATCCGGCCCGCCTCGCCGTCGACCAAGACGGCGCCGAACGCCGCGAAGCCTGCGCCGATCGCCGCCAAACCTGCGCCGATCGCCGCGAAGCCTGCGCCCTTGGCGTCGAAGCCTCCGCCCGTGGCGCCGCCGCCCGCCCCCGCGCCGCGGGCGATGGAGCGCGTGAAGCCGCTCGACTTCGACTTCGAAGAGGAGCCGACGGCGGTGCGGATGATCGACA
>DASYCF010000819.1:0-2556 GCA_036500365.1 Byssovorax sp. | reverse complement strand
AGCGCCGCCACGCCCGCGAGGAGCAAGCGCCGGTGGCGAGGTACGAGGCTGCGTCGCGCCTTCATCGCTCAGAACTCCGCGCGGCCGCCCACGCTCGGCAGGATGGGCAGGCCCGTGACGTACTGCCGCTGCGTGTAGTTGAAGTTGTAGTTGATGCCCTCGACGTTGGCGTGGTTGTAGGCGTTCTGCAAATCGAGGTACGCCGAGATTTGCCACGACTTGAAGGCCCAGCGCTTGTCGACGCGCAGGTCGAGCGCGTGGAACAGGGGAAGCCGCTCCGAGTTCTGCGCCGCGAGCGCGATCGGCACGTACGCGCCCGACGCCGCCGAGTAGAGCGAGTTGGTGCGGAACGGGTTGCACGCCTGCGCGAACACGTCGCACACGTACGGCGTGTCGAGGTTGCCGGACGCGAGGCGGAAGCGCGCGCCGAACTCCCAGCCGTGGCCGAGGTTGTAGCTCCCGACGACGGTCAGGATGTGCGTCTGGTCGTAGTCGAAGAGGTGCTCGGCCTCGCCCGGCGCGTCGGTGCGCACGCTGCGTGAGAGCGTGTACGCGAGCCAGCCGAAGAAGCGCTTGTCGGGCTTGTACTTGAGCAGCACCTCGCCGCCGACCGCGTAGCCCGTGCTCGAGTTCGCGTAGCCGGCGAGCGGCGCGCCGAACACGATGTCGTCGAACTGCTTGTAGAACCCGTCGACCGAGAGCTCGAGCTGCCGCGTGAACTCCTGCTCGACGCCGACCTCGTACTGGACGGCGCGGTTCGCGACGAGGCCCGCCGTGCCGACGGGCGGCTGCGCCTCTTGCGGCTGCGGCGGCTCGACGTACATGCCGATGCCGCCCTTGACCGTCGTGCGCGGGTAGTCGTGGAAGATGTCGTACCGCGCGACGAGGCGCGGGCTCACGTACACGCCCGACATGAGGTTCGAGAGATCGACGCGCACGCCGGGCACGATGCGCGTCCGCTCGTTCGGCGTGAGCTCCGCCTCGACGTACGCCGCCGGCGAGACGACGGGCCCGCGGAGCGACGCCGTCTGCAAGGGCTCGATCGAGAACGGCTCGCTCGGCGGCGAACCGGGCTTCGAGGGCGTCGGCAGCGTGAGCGCGAGGCTGTAGTCGCCCGCGTACACGTCGACGCCCATGTCGAGCACGAACCCGGGCGTGACCTTCTTCGCGTACTCGAGGCGGCCCGTCACGATCGTCCAGTCGAGATCGGCAGACACGGGCCCGAGCCCGAAGTTGAACCGGTCCTTGCCGATCGCGCTCACGATCGTGACCCGGTCGCCGTCGGCGTAGTCGTTCGTGAAGCGGATCTGGAACCGTTCGAACGCCGTGTGGAGGCCCGCGCTCCCGCCGAGCGCGGGCTCGTCGCTGGTCGGGTTCGGCAGGTACAGCGCGAGGGCGTCGTCGTCGCCGAACCACGAAATCTTGAGCTCCGACGTCTTCGACGGCTTGGTGACGATCGCGAACTGGTAGTCGTAATAGACGGGCGCCTGCGTCGCGCCGATGCCCGCGGCCTTCGCGACGGAGCCGAACCACGCGTCGAGGAAGCTGCGACGGCCCGCGGCGATGAACGTCCAGCCCTTGAGGAGCGGGATCGGCCCCTCGAGCATCGCGCGCGTGTCGATGAGGTCGGCCTGCGCGAGGCCGTGATAGTGCCCGTCGTCGTTCGGCGAGCGCAGGCCCACGTCGACGACGCCGCCCATCGCGCGGCCGTACTGCGCGCTGAAGTTGCCCGGATAGAAGTCGATCTTCTCGAGCATCTCGGTCGGCACGACGCTCGAGAGGCCGCCGAAGTGGTAGATGATCGGCACGGGCGTGCCGTCGATGAACGTCGCCGTGTCCTGCGGCGCCGAGCCGCGCACGATGAGCAGGCCCGCGAGCGCGGGCGGCCTGGCGACGCCGGGCAGCGACTGGAGCGACCGCAGCGCGTCGCCGTTCGTGCCCGGGATGCGCTCGATCTCGCGCCGCTCGAGGGTGCGCTTCGTCACCTCGCGCGGGGGCTTGTCGCCGCGGACGGTGACCTCGAGCCCGCCCTTCGACTCGGGCGTGAGCCGATACTTCACCTCGGTCGCCGAGCCCGCCTCGACGACCTCGTCGACGTCGAACGCCGCGTAGCCGAGCGCGCGCACCGACACCTTGAGCGCGCCTGCGTCGAGGTCCGCGAACGTGAACGCGCCGCGCTCGTCGGTGAGCGCGGTGACCGCGCCGCTCGGGGGCGTGTTTGCGACCCGCGACTGCGGGGTCGCCGTGATCGTCACGGTCGCACCTGCGATGGGCGCGTCGCCGCCGGTCGCGAGCACGACGCCGTGGAGCTCACCGCGCTTCGGCGCCTCGGGCTTCGACGCGTCGGCGGCGGGCGCCTTCGGCTCGAGCTTGAAGTGGTACTGGTAGAGGATGCGCGCGGCGAACGGCGTGCCGTCGGGGCGATGCGCCGGGTCGAACTCGAGCTTCTTGCCCGCGGCGACGGCCGCCTCGTCGAAGCCGTGGCCCGCGCCCTTTGCCACGGCGACCGCGAGGATCTTGCCGTCGGCGCCGACGTCGAGCGTGAGGGTCACGTCG
>DASYCF010000818.1:0-6504 GCA_036500365.1 Byssovorax sp. | reverse complement strand
TGCCGTCGGCGCCGCCGATCAAGATCGCGATCGAGCCCTTGCCGCGCGCGCCGGCGCGCTCGATCGCCCGCGCGAACGCGACGCTCTCGAGTCGCTCGCCGAGGACCTCGAGCGCGACGACGAAGTCGGCCTGCGCGGTCGCCCGGTCGAGCGCGAGGGTGAGCTTCGGCAGCGGCGCGTCGGCGATCTCCATCTCGTCACACGGCGCGTACCGACGCACGCGGGCGAGGTACTCGTCGATCGCCGCGCGGAGCGGCTTGTCTTTGACCTTGCCGACGGCGACGATCGCGATGCGCACGCGCGCGCGTCAGCCGCCGTGCGGCAGCGGCGGCTTCGCGCTCGTCGGCGCGCCGGGGCCGGGCTCGGGCACCGGCACGCGGCTCGCGTCGATCCAAAGCCCCTCGATGTCGTAGAGCATGCGCGCGTCCTCCTGGAAGACGTGCACGACGACGTCGCCGAAGTCGAGGAGCACCCACGTCGCCGCGGTGAGGCCCTCGATCGAGATGGGCGCCACGCGCTTCGCCGCCATCGCCTCCTCGATGCCGCTCGCGATCGCGTGCACGTGGCGATCGCTGCGGCCGGTCATGATGACGAGGAAGTCGGCGTAGTCGACGCGGCCGCTCACATCGAGGATCTCGATGCCGACCGCCTTGCGATCGATGCCGGCGGCGGCGAGCACGACGGCGAGCTCGCGCGACGCGGCGCTCGGCTCGGTGAGCTGGGTCGGCGGCGCGCTCTTGCGGCCACCGGCGGGCCTCCGAGGCGGCGCGAGCGGCGTCCTCTTCTGGACGGGCGGCGGCGCGGGACGAGCCCGGGGCGCGCGGCGCTTGCGGGCGTCGTCGGCGCGGGCTCCGCCGCCGCGGGCCGGCGCGGGCGCGTGCGACGCGTGGATGCGAGGCCGCGACGGCGAGTCGCCGTGCATCGCGGGGCGCTTCTTCGCCGCGCCGGGCGGGCCGGGCCTGCGCGGGCGCGCGGGCGCGCCGCTAGCTGCCTCTCGAGGGCGCGCCGCGCGCGTGTCGTTCGCCGCGCCGCCCGTCCGGCCAGCGCCGCGCCTCGGCGCGGCCGGCTTCGGCTCCGGCGTCTCTCCGTCGTGGCCCGTCTTCTTCTTCGTCAAAACGTCCCCTCGATCTCGGGTTCTACCGCGTCTGTCCGTCGCCGTAGGCGATCCACTTGAGCGCCGTCAGGCTCGCGAGGCCCATGGGGCCGTACGCGTGGAGCTTCGTCGTCGAGATGCCGATCTCGGCGCCGAGGCCGAGCTCGCCGCCGTCGTTGAACCGCGTCGACGCGTTGACGAGCACGCAGCTCGCGTCGACCGCGCGCAGGAAGCGCTGGCCGTTCGCGTAGCTCGGCGTGCAGATCGCCTCGGTGTGGTTCGAGCCGTAGCGCTCGATGTGCGCGAGCGCCTCGTCGATCGACGCGACGACGCGCGAGGCGAGGATGGGCGCGAGGAACTCGGCGCCGTAGTCGTCGTCCGTCGCGGCGCGCGCCGTTGGACAGAGCGCGACCGTCGCCGGATCGCCGCGGAGCTCGAGCCCGTGCAGCGCGGCGACGCGCGGCAGCAGCGCGGCCGCGACGCCCTCGTGCACGAGCACGCACTCGAGCGCGTTGCACACGCCGGGGCGCTGGAGCTTGCCGTTCTCCACCAGCGCGAGCGCCATCTCCACGTCGGCGCCCTCGTCGACGTACAGGTGACACACGCCCTTGTAGTGCTGGATGACGGGCACGCGCGCGTGCTCGGTGACGAAGCGGATCAGCCCCTCGCCGCCGCGCGGGATGACGAGATCGATCAGCCCAGCGAGGCCGACGAGCGCGCGCGAGTCCTCGCGGCTCCCCGCGGGCAGGACCTGCACGGCCTCGGCCGGGAGGCCCGCGGACGCGACCGCGTCGCGCACGAGCGCGCCGAGCGCCGCGTTCGAGTGCGCCGCCTCTTTCCCGCCGCGGAGCATGACCGCGTTGCCGCTCTTGATGCAGAGCGCTGCCGCGTCGACCGTCACGTTGGGGCGCGCCTCGTAGATCATCGCGATGACGCCGAGCGGGATGCGCACCTGGCCGACGGTGACGCCGCTCGGCCGACGCTTCATGCCGACGACCTCACCGATGGGGTCGTCGAACGACGCGATCGCGTCGACCGCGTCGGCGAGCTGCGCGAGGCGCGCGGCGTCGAGGCGCAGGCGGTCGATCAGCGCGTCGGACGTCTTCGCCCGCTCGGCCGCGGCGACGTCGAGCGCGTTCGCGGCGAGCACGGCGGCGCGCGGGCCGTCGGGGTTGTCGTCGCGCAGGCGCGCGGCGATCGCGGCCAGCGCCTCGTCCTTCTGCCGACGGCTCGCCAGGGCGAGCGCGCGCGAGGCTTTGCGGGCCCGCCGCGCGGCCTCCGTGAGCGCCTCGACGCCGAGCTGCCCCGTCATGCGCCGCACGCTAGCCTTGGTCCGGCGCGCTTACCAACCGAGAAACGCGGGCGGGCTGCGAGCGCACGCACGCACGGACGCCAACCACGTCCGCTCGACCTTCGTCGCCGGCGACTTGAGCTTCGCCTCGAGCATGCGAGGCCGCGCCGCCGCGTGGAACCACCACAGATGGACGACCCCCTACCGTCGCAACGTGCCCGATGAGGCATACCTCTACGCCGTGAGCGACGCGGCGCGCGCCGCGCAGCGCTGACGAACGCTCAGGGCTGCACCGGCACCGTGACGGAGCCGTCCGAGACCAGTCCGCTGCAGCAGTCGCCGGTCACCTCGGTGACGTGCACCGTCTTCGCGACCACGACGCCGCTCTTCAGCACGATTCGAATGTCGCAGTCGCCCACCGCGCCGGCGTCCAGCGTCACGATGAACCCGTTCTCTTTCTCGGCGACCAGGTTGCACCCAGCGCCGGACGAATCGCACAGCTCGGCGGGCACCGGACCGCACGCGGCGCTCGCGGTGAAGCTCATGATGTCGTCGGTCGAGACGCCGCCCTCGAACGTCACGAGGATGGTGCCGCCGGAGCAGTCGTAGTCGGAGGGGCACTGATCGCAGCCGACGACGGCCGTAGAGATAACTCCGGCGAGGAGCGCGACGGCGGCGAAGCAACCAGCTTGGGTCATCGAGGACCTGCAGTGCAAGGCGCGTGCAAGCGAGACATCGCGCGGACTGGCGCGACTCGCTCCTCGTCGACGTGCGACAGCGACGTCATGGTGCGGCCGCTCCGACGCGCGCGAAGCGTGTGAGAGGCGTGCTAGGGTCTGGCGGTCCCGTGCGAGCGCCTCGACCGACCGTGCTCCTGCTGTTCGCCGCGGCCCTGCCGGCGGTCGCGTGTGGCGGGCGGGCCGACAGCGACGCCGCGCCGATGGCGGCGGGCACCGCCATCCCGATGGGCGCTCCCGGCGCGCAGTCGATCCCCGTCGCGGCCACGCCGCGCACCGCAGCGCTCGCCGCCACCGACGACGACGACGACGGCACGCCGACGGGCGGCAAGCCGCATCACGTTCCGGCGCCGTCGGCCGAGCCGCTGCCGCCCGATCCGTTTGCGCCGCCCGCGACCGCGGATCCCGATCCGCCGCCGCCGCCCGTCCACAAGCACCCGAAGAAGCCGAAGGGGACGCACCTGTGACGCGCGCCGTGATCGCGGTCGCCGCGCTCGTCGCCGTGTGCGCGTGCAGCGACTGCGGATCGCAGCCGAAGCTCCCGGGCGGCCTCCCGCCCGAGTACGAGCCCGGCCGCGCGTTCGAACTGCCGGCGCAGCCGAGCGCGGCCCCGCCCGCCGCGCCGAGCACGGCGCCGAGCGTCGCGCCACCGGCGAAGCCGAAGCCCACGGAATAGCGCGCCGCGCGCGCATGCGTCCCGCGGCGAGACGTGGTAGCCGCTGCTCGCATGTCGACGCCGCGCGAGCTCGTCGCGATCCTCGATTTCGGCTCCCAGACCACGCAGCTCATCGCGCGCCGCGTGCGCGAGGCCGGCGTCTACTGCGAGATTCATCCGTACAAGGTCGGGCTCGACGCGCTCGAGGCGCTCGCGCCCCGCGCGATCATCCTCTCGGGCGGCCCGGCGAGCGTGTACGGCGAGGGCGCGCCGCACGTCTCGCGTGAGGTGCTCGAGCTCGGCGTGCCGGTGCTCGGCATCTGCTACGGCCAGCAGCTCCTCGCGCACCTCCTCGGCGGTCGCGTCGAGAAGGGCTCCGAGGGCGAGTACGGCCCGGCCGAGGTCACCGTCGGCGCGACGACCGGCGTGCTCGGCGCGTTTGCCCCCGGCGACAAGCTCGACGTGTGGATGAGCCACGGCGACCGCCTCGTCGAGCTCCCGCCGGGCTTCACCGCGCTCGCGTCCACGAAGACGACGCCGTTCGCCGTGATCGGCGACGCGAAGCGGAAGATCTACGGCCTCCAATTCCACCCCGAGGTCGCGCACACGAGGCGCGGGCGCGAGATCCTCGCGTCGTTCCTCTTCGGAGTCGCGGGCCTCTCGGCGACGTGGACGCCGGCGTCGTTCGTCGAGCAAGCCGTCGCCGCCGTCCGCGCGAAGGTCGGCCCCGAGGCGCGCGCCGTCCTCGGCCTCTCCGGCGGCGTCGACTCGTCGGTCGCGGCCGTCCTCTGCCAGCGCGCGCTCGGCGACCGCCTCACGTGCATCTTCGTCGACAACGGCCTCCTGCGCGCGGACGAGGCGACGAAGGTCGTCGACATGTTCGCGCGGCACCTCGAACTCGAGGTCGTGCACGTCGACGCGTCGGCCCGCTTCCTCGACGCGCTGAAGGGCGTCACCGACCCGGAGAAGAAGCGCAAGATCATCGGCCGCGTCTTCATCGAGGTCTTCGAGGACGAGGCGAAGAAGGTCGACGGCGCGCGCTTCCTCGTCCAGGGCACCCTGTATCCCGACGTCATCGAGAGCGTCTCGTTCAAGGGCCCGAGCGCCGTCATCAAGAGCCACCACAACGTCGGCGGGCTGCCCGAGCGCATGAACCTCGGCCTCGTCGAGCCGCTGCGCGAGCTCTTCAAGGACGAGGTGCGCGCCGCCGGCGCCGCGATGGGCGTCCCGCGCGAGGTGCTGACGCGCCAGCCGTTCCCCGGCCCCGGCCTCGCGGTGCGATGCCTCGGCGACCTCACGGCGGAGCGCCTCGCCGTCCTCCGCGCGGCCGACGCGATCTTCGAGCACGAGATCCGCGAGGCGGGTCTCTACGAGAAGATCTGGCAGAGCTTCTGCGTGCTGCTCCCCGTGCGCACGGTCGGCGTCATGGGCGACGAGCGCACCTACGACGAGGTCATCGCGCTCCGCGCCGTCGAGTCGACCGACGGCATGACCGCGGACTGGTCGCGGCTCCCCTACGAGCTGGTCGCCCGCGTGAGCTCGCGCATCATCAACGAGGTGCGCGGCGTGAACCGCGTGGTGCTCGACGTGTCGTCGAAGCCGCCCGCCACCATCGAGTGGGAGTGATGCGCGCCGCGCCCACGCTCGCAGGCCTCGCGCTCGCCGTCGCCGCCTGCACGCCGCCGAACGCGTCGCTCCGCGTGCGCGGCGCCCCGCCCGACGCGTCGGTCACGATCGACGAGCAGTACGTCGGCGCGTTCGCCTACGTCGCCGCGCACGGCGTCTCGATGCCCGCCGGCAAGCACCGCGTCACGATCGAGAAGGCGGGCTACTTTCCGTGGGATCGGCTCGTCGAGTCGAACGGCGCCCGCGTCGAGCTCGACGTCGTGATGACGCCGGTCCCCGAGTGAAGAAAGTCGAGCTACAACCGCTCTGAGGCGATCGTGCGCCTCAGCCAGGTTGCTCGGACTTCTTCGCGAGCGCGGCCTTGCGCTCCTCGGCCTCGAGCAGGCCGATGCGCGCCTTCGCGCCTCGCTTGAGCCGCTTCTTCTTCAGCGGCGTGGCGAGCCATTCGTGGCGGAGGCGGATGTTCCACTTCGGGGTGTTGGCCATGGCGGGGCGCGAAGAGTACCCGTAACGCGGCCTCGGTCAACCGGTTTTCTCCAGCAGCCGGGCACGATCGCGTCGCCAAGTTTCGACCGCGCGAGGGCACGCGGGCGATCGCGATGGCGTACAACTCGGGTAGGCGAGCCAGGTCGGGCGAGAAGGTCGCTCTAAATTCGCCCTTTCGCGGCTGCGGTGAACAAAGAAGCACGGCTCCCGTCCCACAGTCATCGTCGTGTCCTGACCGGCAGAGGCGCCGCCCCACCTCTGCCAGGGACCCCCAACTCGGACAGGTCTTCTCGAACATGCTCCGAATCCAGCACGCCTTCACGCTCCTTGTCTTGGTCGCCACGCCCTTCGCGGCCGGCTGCGGCCGCACCGCCCCCTTCAACGAGCTCGACCAGTCCCAGATCACGGTCATGCGGCTCCAGGGCCAGGAGGCGCCGGCGCCCGCGGCTGGCGGTCTCGCCGGAGCCATCCCGCAGATCCCGGGCCTGCCGCCGGAGATCCAGGCGATGGGCCAGCAGGCGCTCCAGAACCTGCAGACCATGCTGCCGCCGGGGCTCATCCCGCCCGGCCTGCTGCCCGGCCTCGGTGGCATGGCGCAGCCCACGCAGCAGCTGCC
>DASYCF010000817.1:0-2715 GCA_036500365.1 Byssovorax sp. | reverse complement strand
GGGAACGTCGCGAGGAAGCGCTCGACGTGGTGGCGCGCCTCGGGCAGCGCCCCCTGGCGCAGCGTGAGCAGCGCGAGGTTGTAGCGCGCCTCGGCGAGCTTCGGGTTCGCGCGGAGCGCCGCCAGATAGCCCTGCCGCGCGCCGTTGTAGTCGTTCTTCCGATCGGCCACGAGGGCGAGGTCGTACTGGGCGTCGCCGTCCGTGGGATCGGCCTTCACGATCGTCGAGAGCGCGGCGACGGCCGAGTCGAGGTCGTTCAGGCCGATCGCGAGCGATCCGACCAGCATGCCCGCGTCGCGGCCCGCGCCGAGATCGACCGCGCGCTTCGCCTCGGCCAGCGCCTCGGCGTGGCGGCCGCCGCGATCGAGCGCGAGCGCGAGCGCGTAGCGAACGCGGAACCCGTCGCCCGCCGCGATCGCCGCGCGCGCCTCTTGCTCCGCGAGCTCGGCGTCGCCGTGCATCGCGAGCGCCTCGACGTACACGGCCCTCGCCGTCGGGCTCGTGGGGCATTTGTCGCGCGCGGCGACGGCGTCGGTGATCGCGTGCGCGGCCTTGTTCAAGCGGAGGCCGAGCTCGGCGCGCCGGGCGAGGCACGCGCACGCGCCCGGGTTCTTCTCGAGGCAACCGTCGAGCGCGGCGGCCGCGGCGGCGTAGCGGCGCGTCCGGAGCGGGAGGGCGACGAGCGCGTCGGCCGCGGCCTCGTTGTCCCCGCCACGCGCGAGCGCCGTCAACCACATGCGATCGACGGAGAAGAGCCAGCTCGAGGAGAGCGCGAACATCAGCGCGGCGGCGATCACGACGGGCGCCGCGCCGACGAGCCACGCGAAGCGGACGCGGCCCACGAGCGCACGCCGCGCGACGGACGCAGCGACGAGCGCGAGCCCGCACCAGAGCGGCGCCGCGACGAACAAGACGCCGCGCCCGATCGGCGCCCGATCGCCCCGAAACACGACCGCGCAGGCGACCGCGGCGACGAGAGACAGCGCGATGCACAGCGCGCCGATCCTCGCGTCGAGGCCGCCCGAGCGCCGCCCCGCGCGCGCAGACGCGACGACCACGAGGCCGAGCGCGAGCGCGGCGACGACCGCCATCACCCACCCACCGTCGTCCGGCGCGGGCGACACGGCCACGGGCAGCGCGGCGAGCGCGACGAGATCCGCCGCGCGGATGAGGAGGTCGACGAGGGCGATCACGCGACGATTCTGCGTTCTACCAGGCCCGCCGCGCCGCGTGTCGCCCGTCGCGTCGAGGTCCGTCGAAGTCGACTCCGCGGCTCGGCGCCTGCAGCGCTTCAGCGGAGATGGGCGACCTCGGCCTCGGCTTCCTTGGCGACGTCCTCGCGGAGCGTCGCGTTCAGGCCGCTCGTCGTCTCGCTCGTGATGTCGTCGAGCGTGGCCGCGTCGACGCCCTTGTCGCCCGCGGCCTTCTCGGCGCGCAGGACCGAGAAGACGTGGCCCGTGAAGAGCGTGGCGACGGACTGCGCGCCCGC
Organism: Byssovorax sp.; assembly: GCA_036500365.1. Classification (GTDB taxonomy): domain Bacteria; phylum Myxococcota_A; class Polyangia; order Polyangiales; family Polyangiaceae; genus DASYCF01. The sequence continues at coordinate 1,226 of DASYCF010000817.1, read as the reverse complement.
GTCGTCGAGATCGCGCCGCTTCGCGAACGCCTTGGCGGCGTCGAACGCGCGCTCGAGCCGCGCCGCGCTCGCCTTCGGCAAGGTCCCGTCGGCGTCGCCGATTTGCTCGGCGAGGACGTTCGCATTCAGGCCGAGCTTCTGCGCGAGCGCGACGGTCGACTCGGGCGCGTGCACCGCCGATTGCCGCATCGCGAGGCGCGCCGGGCCATGCGGAGCGCCGCGGTGGAGTCCCTCGGCGCCGTCGTCTTGCGCGACGCGCGCTCCGCCACCGCCGATCGCGGCTGGCGCGGGGAGCACCAGCTGCGCGCGCACCGCGGGAGACACGGCGCCTCCAGGCGACCCGCTCGCGACGACGGCGGCGCGCGACGAGCCGCCGCGGGTCAACGCGACGACGGAGATCACGACGGCCGCGACGCTCACCACCGAGTTCACGCCGAGCGCGACGAGCAGCCGTCGATCCCGCTGCTCCCGCCGTTGCTCCTCGCCGCGACGCGCGTCGTCGCGGTCGATCCCCGTCATTGACTGATGATCACGACGTCGAGCTCCCCCTGGAGCACCGACGTCGTGTCGCCGCCGACGATCGCGTTCGACGAGGCGCCGCCCGTTCCGGCGGCGAACACCGTGAACGTGTGGGTGCCCGCGGCGAGCGGCTGGAACGACGCCATCGACCAGTATTGGATCTGCGTGACGAGGCCGGTGTTGTTCGCGGCGATGACCCGCTCGTACGAGGCGTTCGGCGGGATCAACCCATCGACCGCGAGCACGACGTCGATGGTGCTGAACCCGGCGGCCGCGCCCGAGGTCGTCTGGATGCCGCCGTACGTCGAGACGTAGACCAGGGTGTTCGCCGGCACGTTGATCGTCTGGGTCATGTTCGGGACGACGGTGAACCCGGTCGCCGGTCCGATGGTGACGCCGGTGCTGCTGTAGGCGCTCGTGATCGCCTGGCCGGCCGTGCCCTTGGGACCGGTCGCGCCCGTCGCGCCCGTCGCGCCCGCGGGGCCGATGGGGCCTTGCGGACCGATGGCGCCAGTGGGACCGATGGGCCCCTGGGCACCCGTCGCGCCGATGGGTCCCTGAGGTCCGATCGCACCCGTGGCGCCCGTCGCCCCCACCGGGCCTTGAGGCCCGATCGCGCCCGTGGCGCCGGTCGCGCCGATGGCTCCCGTCGCGCCGGTCGCTCCCGTCGCGCCGGTCGCGCCCTGGGCACCGGTGGCGCCGGTCGC
>DASYCF010000816.1:0-1702 GCA_036500365.1 Byssovorax sp. | reverse complement strand
CGCGAGCCGCGTGAGCCCCGCGAGCGCCGCCTTCGCCGTGGTGCGCGTCAGCGACCGATCGACCTCGTGCGCCGCGCTCGGAACCTCGCCGCGAAGCCACGCTTGCAAGCGACGCGCGGCCGCGCGGCCGGTCGCGCCTGCCAGCCAACCCTCGGCGAGCGCGCGCAGATCCCCGCTCAGGCCGGCCTCGTCGGCGGCGTCGGCGAAGCGCGCCTCCGCCTTCCTGCCGTGCGCCGCGGCGAACGCTTCGAGCGCCGCGCCGACGCCGCGCGAGGTCGAGCCGGGTACGCGCAGATCGTTCGCGAAGGCGCGCACGAGCGCGTCGAGCCCGTGAAGGCCGTGCTCGCCGAGCGAAGCGCGCGCGACGGCGAACCCGGCGGCGAGCGCGGCGGCGCCGATCTCGGCGAGCGCGCGCGCTGCGTCGCCCTCGGCCTCGAGGACGCTCGTCGTCGCGAGCTCCGCGCACGCGACGTCCTCGAGCGACTGCACGATCGCCGCGACGACGCGGGCGCGCCACGCCATGCCCGTGTCTGTCGACATGCGCCGAGGCTAATACAGCCGCGCCGATGGCCTGCGATCGAAGTCGCGTTTCGCGCGACGGGGGTCGAGCGGCGTCAGACCGACGGGAACGTGTCGTCGACGAGGATCCACGGGAGGAGCCGCGCGATGTTGCGCGCGTCGTCGATCCCGCGGTGCGGCGTCCCTTCGAACGACAGGCCCACCCGCGCGAGCGCCTCGCCGACGTCCGGCCGCTTCGCGAGGCCTCGCCGCTTCGTGAAGGCGACGCGCAGGTTCACGTGCGGGCCGAGGTCGACGCCGACGCGGTGGTGCATGCCGTCCTGCGCGAGCTGGTGCTTGTCGTAGTCGCCCCACGAGCAGAACGTCACGGCGCGCCCGGCGAGGAACGCGCGCAGGCGCTTCATCGCCTCCGGGAAGCGCGGCGCGGCGTCGACGTCGGCCTGACGGATCGACGTGAGGCGCGTGCAGAACGGCGTGAGCCGCGGGTGCCGCACGGGCGCGACGAACGTGTCGAACGCCTCGACGATCTCGAGGCTCGCGCGCGCGACGAGCACGGCGCCGATCTCGATGGTCTCCATCTCGTGCTTCGGCACCGCGCCCACGTCGCCGCGACTCCGCTGGCGCGGGTCGCGATCGTCGCACGTCGCCTCGAGGTCGAGGACCAGCAAGAACGGCGCGGCGCTCATCGCCAGAGGCGGACGCGACGCTTCAGAAGCCGGCGCTGTCGACGCCGCCGTTGGCGTCGCTCGGGCCCTTGCTCGGCGCGCTCGGTGCCTCGCCGCTCGGCTGCGCTTTGCCCCCGCGCCGCAGGGGTCCGCGCCGGATGCCGCCCACCTTGCCAGGCGCGCTGGCGGGCTCGGCGCTCGCGCTCGGCTGCGCGCTCGACGTCGCCGCGGCTTCGGATTTCGCCTTCGCCTCGGCGGCGGCCTTCTCGGCGGCGGCCTTCGCCTTCGCCGCGGCCTCGGCGGCGGCGGCCTCGTCGAGCTCTTGGCGGAGGTGCGCCAGGCTCGAGTTGATCGCGACGACGGTGCGCCCCGCGACGGCGACCATGGGCCCGCGGAGCTGGAGCGCGGCGATCGTCGCCGCGGTCGCGAGCGTCGCGACGAGCAGCGACGCGGTGACGAGGATCGTCGAGCTGCGCTTCTTCGCGACGGTCTTCTTGCCGTCGGACCACGTGCCCTCG
>DASYCF010000815.1:0-3305 GCA_036500365.1 Byssovorax sp. | reverse complement strand
GAACGAGCTCGCTGGCTACACCGCGAACGTAGGCCAGCACGCGTCGGCCGCCGCGGCGCTCGTCGCTGCCTGCCAAGACACGCTCGACGAGCCGAACCAGTACGCCTCGCGCGGCGGGTCCGACGGCAACTACTGGCCTGGCTCGGCGGTGGCGTGCGCGTTCGCGTACCTCGCCACGCAGAACGACGCCTACCGAACGCAGGCGCTCAAGTACTGGCACGCTTCGCTCGACGACGATCAGACGCTCGGCGACGGCAAGGGCTGCGTCGCCGGCGTCGACACGAACTGGCAGAGCTGGGACGGCAACCCGCCCGCGCCCCCCGTCATCCTCACCGTCACGCACGACACCGGCTACCCGATGCGGTGGTACGCGCCGTTCATCGCGCTCACGTACGACTGGCTGAACTCGACGAGCGGCGTCGACGCGAGCCTCCTCTCGCAGACGCGGACGTGCCTCACGGCCTGGAGCGACTACTACACGGCCAACGGCTATCACGCGACCGAGGCCGGCGCGAACTACAACGCTGGATACGTCATCGGAAAGACGCTGAGCGCCATCGCCATCGGCACCGACGGCGGCGCCGACGGTCACCTGTGGACCGAGACGACGGACGACGTGTTCACGACGCTGCTGATCGGACAGGGCCTCTCCGGCGCGAGCGGCGGAGTCGGCGATCCCGCCGGCGTCATGGTCGGCGGCGACTGGGGCGAAGGCTGGGAGTACGGCCCCCTGTCGGTGCTCGAGTACGCGGTCGCGGCGCGCGCCGTCGAGGAGAACGGGCAGGCGCTGCCCGACATGGACGCCTGGGTCGACAGCCTCGCCGTGCGCTACGCCTACGCGACGCTGCCGGACCTCTCGGGTCAATGGGTGGGCGGCGACTTCGACGACACCGCCGTCTACGCCGCGCCGAGCGTCAACGAGGTCGACGCCGTGCTCGCAGGATCGTCGAGCGACGCGGCGGCGTCGTTCGCGGCGTTCCTCAAGCAGGCTCAATCGCAGAGCGCGGGCGCCGGCGCCTACGTGTACAACGCCTTCGCCGAGCTCCGCAGCGTGGCGCCGGCCGATTTTCGCGCGCAGTCGCCCGCGCCCTCGCGCTGGTACCTCGCCCGCGGCACGCGCGCCCTCTACGCGCGCACCTCGTGGGACGACTCGGCGCTCTGGTCGGTGTTCTCGTCGGCGCCGTCCGTCGTCTCCGATCACGAGCACTTCAGCGCTTCGAATTTCGTGCTGAGCCGCGGCGTCGATCACCTGGTCGTCGACCCGTCGAACTACGGCGAGTACGACTCGCTCGCGACGAACGCGGTGTCGGTCGACTCGAGCGACGCGCAGGGCGACTACATCGGCACGCAGACGCCGTGGAGCGAGGCCGAGCTCGTGTGGGCGCGCGGCACCGACGACGCGGTGTACGCCGCGCGGAGCGATCTCGCGAACGCGTTCATCTACGTGAACCCGCCGACCGACATCCCGTACGCGCATCGAGAGTGGGTGTTCCTGCCCGAGGGGGAGGTCGTCACCGTCGATCGGGTGCACACGGTCGACGCGGCGCACGAGATGCACGTGCGCTTTCACACGAACACGGGCCACGGCGGCCTCGCGCTCGCCAACGGCGCTTATCGCGCGACCGTCGGCGGCTCCGACCTCGCCATTCACACCGTGCTCGCCTCGGGCGGCGCGCCGAACGTCGTCCAGCCGGAGGTGGGCGACTGCAGCATCAGCTGCTCGTACCCCTGCGGCCAGTGCGACGCGGCGCGCTTCCCCGTCGACGAGTACCAGCTCGACGTCCCGGGGCCGGAGGCCGTCGCCGTGCACGTCATCGACGCGCTCGCCGCGGGCTCGAGCCCCGCCGTCGTCGGCTCGATGAACGACGACACGATCGATCCGGCGCCGAAGCAGAACGGCGGCGTGCTCGGCGCGGCCGTGTTCTCGGGCTCGAAGCAGACGTACGTGGTCGCCTCGAGCGCGGCCGACGGCGCGTCGCCGCAGACGATGACCTATGGAGTCCCGGGCGACTCCCCCTCTCGCCACGTCGTGTACGACGCGCCCGAGGCGGGTGATGGTCAATCGCTCGTCGCCGCCGCTGCGATGGGCGGCCGCTGCGTCATCACCATCACCGCGGGCGAGGGCTTCACCGGACATCCGCTGATGTTCAGCGTCGACTCCGCGGCGAACGGCTGCACGCCGACCGACTCCACCGACGTCGGCCCCGGCATGCCGCCCGGCACCGGCGGCGGGAGCTCGACCGGCACCGCGACGTCGACCGGCGCGCACATGACCGGCGCCGGCGGCGGCGGGCCCGGCGCGACGAGCGGCACCAGCATGGGGTCGGGCACGTCGTCAGGCGGCGCAGGCGGCGCAGACGGCGACTCGCCGACGCCCGGCGCGGACAGCGGCTGTGGCTGCGTCGTCGCAGGCGAGCGGCAAGGCTCGCGCGCGCCGCTCACGCTCTCCTTCGCGCTCGCGATCGCGCTGTCGGCCCTCGCCCGGCGCCGCCGCGCCTCGCGCTGATCGCCCGCGCTCCGGCCGATTCTCGAAACTCTCGCGCGGCTCCGTTGTCGTGATCCAGGCGACGGAATCGCGCGGAGGCGATCGGCGTACAGAGTCGGGGCGCGGCGCGGACGCGACCCCCAAAAACAAACGGAGGCTGAGCGATGCAGAGCTTGCTGAAGCAGCTCGTCGTGGTGGGCACGGTCGCGCTCGCAGGGTGCGCCGGCGCGGCGGGCGGAGACTCGGAGGGCGCCGACGGGCAGGCCGCCGAGCCGCTCGTCATGCTCGACAAGGACGCGCGCGCCGCCGGGTTCGCGCTGATCACGCCCGAGGGGCGCGTCTCGTCGGCGACGCCGGTCGCGCTCGACGGCGACGTCGTGCTCGTCGGCCCCGGTCAGCGCATCCCCCTGTCGGGCGCGCCGGGCGAGCTCCTCACCGTGCGCGGCGCGCACGGAGCGCTCGTCTCGCGCGCGATCGGGTCCGAGGTCGACACGTCGCGCGTCGTGGTCGACGGCGACGAGGCGTCGGTCCGCGCGCTCGCGCACACGCTCGGCGACGCGAAGATCACGGGCGAGGGTCCGTTCACGCTCGCGGCGCCCGACCTCGTCGCGAAGCTCGTGCACGCGTCGATCGCCGCGTCGATCCGCTCGATCGAGGCGGTCGCCGTCACCGGCGCCGACGCGGCCGCGAGGGGCGCGGCGGTGGCTTCGGCTCCCGCCGTCGCCGCGGCGACGGGCGCGTTCTCGGCCGCCGACGCGCGGTTCGCGCAGTTCGGCGCGCTCGGGGCGAGCTCGCCCACCTGCGAGGATCCCGCCCTCGG
>DASYCF010000814.1:0-3897 GCA_036500365.1 Byssovorax sp. | reverse complement strand
CGTCGCGATCTGCTGCAGCGGCATCGTCTTCGTCACGCGCGCGATCGCGCCGCTCGCGGCGAGCGCCTCGGCGGCCATCTCGGTCGCGGTCCAGCCGGGCTCGACGAGGTTCACGCGGGCGCGCGGGTCGACCTTCACGATCTCGTTCTTCCAGCTCCGCGTGAGGCCGACGAGCGCGGCCTTCGTCGCGGCATACTCGGCGTGGCCGGGCTCGCCGAAGCGGCCCGCGGTCGAGCCGATGAAGGTGACGCTGGCGCCGCGACCGTCGGCGCGCGGGCCGTGCGCCTTCAGCGCGGCGAAGAACGCGCGCGCGGTCCACATCGCACCGAGGAGGTTCGTCTCGACCACCTCGCGCACGCGCGCCTCGGGCATCGCGTCGAGCTCGAGCGCGTCGGCCGGCCAGATTCCCGCGTTCGCGACGCACGCGTCGACGCGGCCGAAGCGCGCGCTCGCCTGCTCCATCGCGCGCGCCGTCGCGCCTGGATCGCGTACGTCGCCGAGTACGGACAGCGTGCCCCCGTCCTCGGCGACGCCGCGGCGCGAGTGCGCAGCGACGAGCGCGCCTTCGCCGCGCAGCGCCGAGACGATCTCCGCGCCGATGCCGCCCGACGCGCCCGTGACGAAGAAGACCAACCCCGCGAGCCCGAGATCCATCGGCGCACGGTACACCCGCGAAGCGCTTTCACATCGACGTCGACGTCGGTAGCCTGCGGCCCGTGCGCCGCCTCGTCGCCGCTGGGGTCGCGCTCGCGGTCGCCGCGCTCGCTGCGCCTACGCTCGCAGATCCGCCGCCGGTGAAGCTCGCGATCGAGCGCTACGTGCTCGACAACGGGCTCGAGGTCGTGCTGAACGAGGACCACCGCACGCCGGTCGTCGCCGTGAGCATCTGGTACCGCGTCGGCTCGAAGGACGACCCCCCGGGGCGCAACGGGTTCGCCCACCTGTTCGAGCACCTCATGTTCCGCGGCTCGAAGAACGTGCCCTCGGACATGCACTGGAAGTACGTCGAGCGCGCCGGCGGCGAGGCCAACGCGCAGACGTACCTCGACTGGACACGGTACTACGAGACGCTCCCGTCGAACGAGCTCGCGCTCGCGCTCTGGCTCGAGAGCGATCGCATGGCGTCGCTGCTCGACCGCCTCAACCAGGCGACCTTCGCGACCGAGCGCGAGGTCGTGCAGAACGAGCGTCGCCAGAACTGGGAGAACGCGCCGTACGGGCTCGTGGGGCAGCTGATCTCGACGTCGTTCTACCCGAAGGATCACCCGTACCTGCTCTTCCCGATCGGCACGTCCGCCGACCTCGACGCCGCCACGCTCGACGACGTGCGCCGCTTCTTCAAGACGTTCTACGTGCCGAACAACGCGTCGATGGTGATCGCCGGCGACATCGACCGCGTGCAGGCGAAGGCGCTCGTCGCGAAGTACTTCGCGCCCATCCCGCGCGGCGCGCCGCCGCCCGTGGCCGTGACGCCCGTCCCGCCGAAGCTCGACGGCGAGCGGCGCGTCGACATCGAGGCCGACGTGGAGCTCGCGCAGCTCATCGTGAAATGGCCGACGCCGCCGTCGTTCGCGCGCGACGACGCGGAGCTCGACGTCGCGGCGCTCGCGCTCGGCTGGGGCAAGGCCTCGCGGCTCTACAAGCGCCTGGTCCACGACCTCGGCGTCGCGCAAGACGTCTCCGCCGGCCCGTCGACGCGGCTCCTCGCGAACGAGTTCTCGGTCAAGATCACGCTGAAGAAGGGCAAGGATCCAGGCGCCGCGCTGAAGATCGTCGATGAGGAGCTCGAGCGCTTCCGACGCGACGGGCCCACGGCCGCCGAGGTCGAGCGCGCGCGGTCGCGCATCCTCCTCGACAAGGTGTTCGACGCGGAGGGGCTGCGCGCGCGCGCGAACATGCTCAACGAGCTCATCGTGTACACGCGCGACGCGGATCACTTCGCCGAGTCGCTCGCGCGCTACGAGCGGGCGACGCCTGACGGCGTGAAGGCGGCGGTGGTGCGCTGGCTGCCGAAGGACGCGCGGGTCGTCGCGTTCGTGTGGCCTACGCCAGGCGCGCCGCGGTGCGGGCGCTTGAAGGGGACGCCGTGACGCGCGCGCCGCGATGCGCGCTCTCGGCGGCGCTCGTCGCCGTCGCGACGGCGAGCTGCGGGGCGCCGATCGAGCGCGCGGCGCCGGCTGCACCCGCTCCGCCACCCGCCCTCGCCGCGCCCAGCGTCGACTTCCGCGCGACGCGACCGCCGCCGGGACCCGCACCCGTGTTCGTGGCGCCGCGCATCGACGAGGCGCGCCTCGCGAACGGCGTGCGCGTGCTCGTCGCCCCGCAGCACGGCTTGCCCGTCGTGTTCGCGCGCGTCGTGCTCGACGGCGGCGCGGCGCAGGCGGCGCCCGGCGTGTCGGCGTTCGCCGGCGCCATGCTCCTCCGCGGCACCACGTCGCGGTCGGCGGTGGCCATCCAGGACGAGATCGTGATGCTCGGCGCGGAGGTCGAGTCGAAGGTCGACTACGACTCCACGCAGATCGTCGCCCGCTGCCTGACGCCTCGCCTCCCCGACGTGCTCACGCTCGTCGCCGACATGGTGCGGCGCCCGGCGTTCTCGAGCGACGAGATCGAGCGCGAACGCTCCGACCGGCTCGCCGAGCTCGGGCGGCAGCGCGATCGCGCCCGCGAGGTCGCCCGGACGGCGCTGCTCGCCGTGCTGTATCCGAGCGACCACCCGTACGCGACGCCGCACCTCGGCGCGTCGGACGGCGTGCGACGGATCACGCGGAGCGAGCTGCTCGCCTTCTACCGATCCATCGCGACGCCCGCGCGTGTGACGCTCGTGCTCGCCGGCGACGTCGATCTCGATGGCGCCGTCGCGATGGCGACGCGCGTGTTCGGCGACTGGGCCGCGCCGAAGACATCCGCCGCGCCCGTCGCCACGCTCGCGCGGAGCGAGGCGCGCGCCGACGCGCCGAAGATCGTCCTCGTCGATCGGCCCGGCGCGACCCAGTCGCACGTGCTCGTCGGCGCGGTCGGCGTGCCGCGGAGCGCGCCCGACTACGACGCGCTCGTCGTGATGAACGCCGTGCTCGGGTCATGGGATCTGTCGAATCGCCTCTACGTGAACCTCCGCGAGAAGCACGCGTACACGTACGGGGCCGGCTCCGAGTTCGAATTCCGGCGTGGTGCGGGTCCGTTCGACGCCGAGGCCGCGCTCGTGCGCGATCACACGCGCGACGGGATCGCCGAGATGCTGAGCGAGATCTCGCGCATGCGCACGGAGCTCGTCCCCGACGACGAGCTCGAGGCGGCGAAGGCCGCGCTCGTCCGCCACCTCCCCGCGAGCTTCGAGACGGCGGAGGCGACGGCGCGCACGCTCGCGGAGCTCGCCGTGCACCACCTCCCGCTCGACGAGCCGGCGACGCGAGCGGCGCGGTGGGCGAGGGTCACGCGAGACGACGTCCAGCGCGCGGCGGCGTTGCGCCTCGACCCGAGCAAGCTCCACGTGATCGTCGTCGGCGACGCGAAGCTCGTCCGCCCCGAGCTCGAGGCGCTCGGCCTCGGCGAGGTCGCCGTGCGAGCGGCGCCGCGCTGAGCCGCCGCGCCGTCGCCCCGTGCCGCCGCCGCCGCGACGTGACACGATGCCGTCGTGCGCGCGCTGGTCCTGTCGCTCCTCGGCATGCTCGTGGCGTGCGCGTCGAGCGCGCCCGACGGAGGCGCTGCGGCGGCGGGCGGCGGCGGCGAGGGCGGCGTCTCCACGCTCCCGCCGACGCCGGTCACGGTGTGCAACGGGCACGCGGAGCTCTGCGACCGCGCGTACACCGCCGTCTCGTTCCCCGGCGATCACGACGCGTACGCGACCGTCGCGGGGCTCTACCTCGGCGCCGATCAGACGTACCCGATGACGCGACA
>DASYCF010000813.1:0-9262 GCA_036500365.1 Byssovorax sp. | reverse complement strand
CGCAGCCGATCCGCGCGAGGTCGACGCGCCGCGGGTCCGCGTCGTCGAGGTAGCTCGCCGCCTCACCGCACACGCAGTCGCCCGCGAGGCACGCGCCCACGAGCGCCTCGCCGGCGCGCTTCTTCAGCGGCGCGACCGCGGCCGCGTCGTAGCCGGATTTGTCGAGCATCATCACGACGTCGTCGCACTCGAGCGTCGCGGCGCAGACCTTCAGGCCGAGCTCGAGCACGTCGCCCGGCAGCGCGCTCGGGTCGTCGGCCTTGTCGCGCCTGTAGAGGTCGCCGAAGATGCCCGCGGTGACGCCGCTCGCGAGGTAGTCGAGGCGCTTCTTGCGCAGCGCGTCCGCGTGCTCGGGCCTCCGCCCGTCTTGCCAGAGGAGCAGCGCGCAGTCCTCGGCGCGACCGCGCGCGCACGTGTCGACGTCGTGCTCGGTGATGCGCCGGCTCACGACGTTGTTCCTTCCCTCGAGGCACGCCTCGGCGTCGCCGAGGTCGCACGCGCGCCGGATCCAGCGGTCGAAGAGGCGCGCGTCGGACGGCGCGTCGCTCGCGGTGACGGCGCGCGACGGCCGCGGGCGATCGCGGTCGACGCCGCAGCCTGCCACGTCGCCGTAGCCGCGGTATCGATCGGCCGCCTTGCGGCACGCGGCCAGCTCTCCCGCGTCGCACGCGCGCTCGTCGGCGAGGCGGCGATCACGCGGCGAGGTCTTGCGCGCGAGCGTCTTCGGCGCCGCGACGGTGGCGACCACGACGCTCGGCGCGGCGGAGCCGCCAGCGCGGGCGGTCGTCGTCGAGGCTGGCGCGTCGGAGGCCGCAGGCTCGGCGCAGGCCGCCGCCGCGACGGCGACGAGCGCGAGCGCGATCGCCCTCATCGCGACAGCACCGCGATCTCCGGCTCGCCGCCGTCGGGCCACTGCTCCTCGATCCAGAGCTGGGTCGTCGCGCCGACGCTCGGCGGGCCGTCGTAGCTCTCGATGACGTCGAGGCGGAACCACTCGAACGCGCGGCGGTCACCCTTGCGCACGGGCATGACGATCTCGCCGAAGCGACCGACCGATTCGAAGTAGGGCTGCACGACCTCCGAGCCGCCCTTCTTGAAGTCCGCCTCGGAGACGGTCGCCTCGGCGACGTACAGCGCCACGCCGTCGGCGCTGCCCGCGACGAGGCGCATGCCCGCGGTCTTCGTGTCGCAGCGGAGCTTGATCCACTCGCGGACGCGGCGCGCCCCGCACCCGGTGACCGTCGACGCGACGCGCGAAAGGCGCACGAGGGGCGCCGCCTTCCACTCGTCGGGCGTCGGCCTGGCGGACACGTCGTCGGGCAGCGGCGTCGCGTCGAACGCGGGCGCGTCGGCGCCGTCGGGCCAGGGCGGGATCACGACCTTGGCCGCGCTCGCGCTCGCCTTCGGGCCGCTCGTCTGCGCGATCGAGTCGATCGACGTCGCCGCGATCGCGACGAGCAGCGCCGCGCGCGCGAGCCTCACAGCGTCCTCAGGAAGGCGATGAGGTCCGCCCGCTCGTCCGCCGTGAGCTGCGAGGTCGCGCCCATGCGGTCTTGGTTGTACTCGACCAGCGACTCGAGCGAGAGGAAGCGCCCATCGTGCAGGTACGGCGCCGCGCCGCCGACGTCGAGCAGGCTCGGCACTTTGTAGAGCGCGTTCGGATCCTCGGCGAAGCCCCTCGGCGGGTTGATCTTCGGAAGGGCGACGACGCTGCGATCGGTGTAGTCGGTCGCGGGCGCGTGGCACGACGCGCACTTGGTCTTGGCGTCGAGGAACAGGGCCTTGCCGCGCTGCTCCGCGTCGGTGAGCGCGCGCTCGGGCCGCGGCGGGGGGACGAGCCCTTCGCGCACGAAGCGGACGAGCGGCGGGACGTAGCTGCGCGTCACCGCGTCGACTCCGAGCGCGCGCCACGTGTGCAGGCCGAAGCCCGCGAGGATGCGCGCGCCGAGGTCCGCGCTCTCGCCGTGCCAGCCGTAGGGGCCGCGCGCCTTCACGCGGCCGGCGAGCATCGGCGTCTTGCGCGCGTAGCCGAAGCCGCCCTCCCCCTCGGCGTCGACGTCGCCCCAGCGCGCGCGGATCGTGGAGATGTCGGCCTCGGCGAAGAAGTTCGTGAAGTGCTCCTCCTCGCTCCGCACGTTGTTCAGCGCGCGCGTCTTCAGCGTGATGTTCGCCTCACGCCACACGTGGCCGTCGGCGCGGCCCTCGGGGTGACAGCCCGCGCACGCCATGCCGCTGCCTACGCGCACGGCGTCGTAGAAGAGCGCCTTGCCGCGCCGGAGCTCGGCGGCGGCTTTGTCTTTCGGATCGGTCTCGACGAGCGACACGACGGGTCGCGGCGCGGTCCGGTACGACGCGCCGTCGGGCGCGAGGTCGAGGACGACGACGTCGTCGGTCGCGCGGCAGAACACGTACGCCCTGTCTTCGTCCGCGGAGAGCGCGATGCCCTCGGGCGCGGCGCCGTGCTCGGACTTCACCGCGGTGCCGTAGCTCGTGACGGCGACCATCGTCGGGTCCATCGCGCGCGCGTCGAGCTCGGCGACGTCGTCGCCGCCCTGGCTCGCGACGAGGAGGGTGTTCGTCTTCCTGCGATAGGCCATCGCGCGCGGCGCGTAGAGCGCGGCGCGCGCCTCGACGTTCGGCAGCGCGCCGTCGTTGCTCCACGTGTCCTTCGCGGCGACGCGCGCGGCGAGCGTCGCGACGAAGCGTGACCTCGGCGCGACGCGGAAGGGCGCCGCGAGGGTGTCGTCGGCCGTGCGCAGCGCGTCGACCGTGCCCTCGCCGGCCCAGCTGCTCGGACCGAGCGAGCCGAGCGCGTGCCGCGCGAAGTACACGCGATCCCCCGACGGGCTCGCGATCGCGGCGTACCCGAGCGACGCGTCGAGCTTGCCGCCGACGGGCGTGCGCATCGGCGACGCGGGGAGCTCGACGCGCTTCACCGCCGGCTCGCTGCCGCCGATGCCGTCGACGCGCGTGATCGTGCTCCCGACGAGGTGCGACACGTACGCGCGATCGCCGGCGAGGGCGACGACGGCGCGCGGCTCGGCCGCGAGGTCCTTCGTCCAGCGCACCTGGAGCTTCGCGACGTCGATCGCCGTGAGCGCGTGCGGCCACGCGGACGTGACGAGGAGCGTCCGCTCGTCGGGCGTGAGCGCGAGGCCCCACGCGTCGGCTGGGACGGTGACGCGACCGACCTCCTCGAGCTCGAGCCCTGCCGTGCGCCGCAGCGCGACGACGGCGCCGTCGCCCTTGTCGACCTGACGCACGCTGACGAACACGCGGTCGCGCGTGACGAGGACCTGCGCGGGCCGCCCTGGCATCGGCAGATCCACGTGCTTCGATCGGAGATCGGCCGGCAGCGCGAGCGTCGTGACGACGCCGCGATCCTCGTCGGCGATGAAGAGCGCGTCGTCCTCGAGCGCGCGGGCGATGACGCTGCCCTCGCGCACGAGCAGCGCCGGGGGCCTCGTCGCCGTGCTCGCGGACGGCGAGGGCACGGGCGGCGGCTGCGTCGATCGCGTGATCGCGGTCGAAGATGCGTCGGGCGCGGCGTGTCGGTCGCCGGAGCCGCAGCTCACGGCGCCGAGCGCGAGGACGAGCGCGATCCACCGCGGCATCGCGCCACGATACACCGGCCGAACGCGCGCACGCCGATCGGCGCGTCGGCTCCGAGCGCTCGACTGGCAACCGTCGAGGGGACCCTGGCGCGGCGGGGTCGGGCTCGTTTCCTGCTGCGCACGCGAGCCGATGACGTGCTCGAGGCCTTCGGCTCGGGAATGACGACTGCGCCGCGTGCTCGCTGGACGGTCGGTGCGGCCTGCGCCGCGCGCGTAGCAATCGACCTCGATCGCCGATGCGCCCTCTCGCTAACCGCGGGACGCGCGCCGCAGCAGGCTCTCGAGCTCGGCTGCGACGGCGGCGACGTTCGGCTCGTCGAGGACGTGCTCGTGGGCGCCGGGCACGAAGCGGACGACGAGGCCACCCGCGGCGTAGCGGCTCCACTCGAGCCGCAGATCGTGGAAGGCGCGGAACGGCTCCGCCTCGCTCAGCAGCATCGTGATCTGGCCGGGGTAGACGCGCGGCACGTACGCCTCGAGGGCGCGCCGGTTCCGCGCGTAGACCTCGCGGAGCAGCGGTGTGGGGGCGGCGGGCTCTGCGCGGCCGAGCAGGGCGCGCGCCTTGTGGCGCGCGCGCTCGAGGAGGTAGGCGGGCCACTCCTCGGGCGCCTTCAACAAGAGCTGGCCGAGGTGCCAATCGACGCGCGTCGCGATCTCGCGCGCGGGCTCGCGGAGCCGCGACGGCCCTGGGACACGGCTCAGCAGCTGCGTGTCGATGAACACGACGAGCCCGGCCGTCTCGCCCTGCGCGACGAGCTGCTGCGCCATCTCGAACGCGACGATGCCGCCGGAGGAGCTCCCGCCGAGGTGGTAGGGGCCGCGCGGCTGCACGGCGCGGAGCTCCTGCAGATAGTGCGCGGCGGCGTCGTGCACGGAGTCGTGCGGCGCGTGTCGCCCGTCGAGGCCGCGCGACTGGAGCGCGTAGAACGGCTGCTCCGGGCCGAGGTAGCGGGAGAGGAGCTCGTAGTTCAGGATGTTTCCGCCGACCGCGTGCACGCAGAAGAACGGCGGCCGCGAACCGCCCGGTTGCACGGCCACGAGCGACGACCATGACGCCGTCCAGCCCTCGCGGCACATGACCTCGGCGAGCTTCTCGATGGTCGGAGCCTGGAACAGGATGGCGATCGGCAGGCGCTTGCCCATCCGCCGCTCGATTCGATCGAAGAGGCGCGCGGCGAGGAGCGAGTGACCGCCGAGCGCGAAGAAGTCGTCACGAACTCCGACGGGCCTCACGCAGAGGATCTCCTCCCAGAGGTCGACGAGCGCCTTCTCCAGCGCGTTGCCGGCGCCGACGTGCCGCGCCTCGCTCGCGGCGGTGGGGTCGCCCGAGGGACCGCCGCGCGAGCTCGCCGGCGCGCCATGCGCGGAGGGCGCGTGGACCCCGCGGGTCGGGATCGAGGGCGAGAGGTCGTCGATCGCGACGCCGGGGTGCCGCGTGGCATCGCGCAGCATGAGGCCGAGCTGCTCGAGCATCCGCGCCGCGCTCTCCGCGAGAAAGACGTCGGTGTTGTACTCGAGCCGAAGGCAGAGACCGCTCGCGTGCTCCCGCGCCCAGAGCGTGAGGTCGAACTTCGCGACGCCGGTGTCGATCTCCACGGCGGTGACCTCCACGCCGGGCAGCGACAAGGCGGTGGGCTCGGCGTTCTCCAGCGCGAGCATGACCTGGAAGAGCGGGCTGTGGCTCGTGTCGCGCGCGGGCGCGAGCTCTTCGACGAGGCGCTCGAACGGCGCGTCGTGGTGCGCGTACGCAGCGAGCATGGCCTCGCGGACGCGCGCGCAGAGCTCGAGGAAGGAGGGCGAACCAGTGAGGTCACCCCGAATCACCAGCGTGTTGACGAAGGGACCGATGAGGCCCTCGGTCTCGAGCCGCCCCCTGCCCGCGACGGGCGTGCCGACGACGACGTCGCGTTGCCCCGAGAGGCGTGAGAGGAGCACCTGAAGCGCCGCGAGGAGCGTGACGAAGAGCGTCGCGTTCGCCTGCCGCGAGAGCGCGTGCAGCGACGCGACGAGCTCGGCCGGCAGCTCCGCCGAGATCGTCGCGCCGCGTCCGGATTTGATCGGCGGGCGCGGCAGATCGAGCGGCAAATCGAGCAGCCGCGGCGCGCCGTCGAGCTCGCTCTTCCAGTACGCGAGCTGCGCGTCGAGCGCCCCGCCGGCGAGCGCGCGCCGCTGCCACGCGGCGAAGTCGGCGTGCTGGATGGGCAGCGGCGGCAGCGCGAAGCTCGACGTCCCCGCCGCGAACGCAGCGTAGAAGGCCGAGAGCTCCCGGAAGAACACACCGACGGACCAGCCGTCCACCGCGATGTGATGGAACAGGAAGAGGACCACGCGATCGTCGTCGGCGAGCTCGACGATGGTGACGCGCACCATCAGGTCGGCGGCGAGATCGAACGGCTCGCGCGCGTGCCCTTCGAGCAGCGTCGTGGCCTGCGGCGCGGTGAGGTGGTGGGCGCGCACGACCACCACCGGGACCGCGCGCGGCGGCTGGACCCGAGGCGCGCGGCCGTCGTCCGTCGAGACGAGCGTCGTGCGCAGGACCTCGTGTCGCTCGACGACGGCATCGAGCGCGCGGTGCAGCACGTCGAGCGCGAGGCGGTGGCGCAGGCGGACGACGGCGGGCACGTGGTACAGCGCGGTGCCCGGTTCGAAGCGCTCGAGGAACCAGAAGCGCTCTTGCGCGAACGAGAGCGCCGGCTCGACGTCGCCCCGCGGCACCAGCGGCGGCTCGTTCGCAGGCGCCCGCGCGATCTCGAGTCGCTGCGCGAGCGCACGGACGGTCGGCGCGCGGAAGAAGGTCTGGAGCGACAAATCGAGCTTGAACGCGTCGCGCACGCGCGAGACGACCCGCATCGCGAGGAGCGAATGGCCGCCCAGATCGAAGAAGTCGTCCGTCACGGAGACCGTCGCCACGCCGAGCACCTGCGCCCAGATCTCGGCGAGCTGCTGCTCGAACGGGGTCGCGGCGGCGACCTGCTCGGCGACCGCGCGAGGCGCCTCGCGCTCCGTGGCGAGGGCGCGGCGATCGAGCTTGCCGTTCGGCGTGCGGGGCAGGCGTTCGACGACGATGAACGCCGACGGCACCATGTGCGCCGGGAGCGCGGCCTCCAGCGCGCGCCGGAGCTCGGGGGCGCCCGCACCGCGAGCCGCGTCGACCACCACGTACGCGCAGAGCCGCACGTCGCCCGGGCCGTGCTCGCGCGGCACGACGGCGGCCTCGAGGACGCCGGGCAGCTTGCAGAGCGTCGCCTCGATCTCGCCCGGCTCGATGCGAAAGCCGCGGATCTTGAGCTGATCGTCGAGTCGTCCCAGGTGCTCCAGCGTTCCATCGGCGCGGAAGCGGCCTCGATCGCCCGTTCGATACATTCGCGGCCCGTGCGACGGGTCGGGATCAGAGCGAGCGCGGAACGGGTCGGGGACGAAGCGCTCTCGCGTGAGCTCGGGGCGATCGTGATACCCGAGCGCGACGCCGGCTCCGCCGATGTAGATCTCGCCAGGCACGCTCGGCGGCGTCGGCTCGAGGTGTCGATCGAGCACGTAGATCTGCGTGTTGGCGATGGGCCGGCCGATGCGCACCGGCCCCCCGTCGAGCTCGTGCACCGTCGACCAGATCGTCGTCTCCGTCGGACCATAGAGGTTGTACGCGCGGCCGGCTCGCCGCAGCAGCGCGTCCGCGAGGTCTTGCGGGAGCGCCTCGCCGCCGCAGAGGGCTTTGAATTTCGGGCCGCCGCGCCAGCCTGCCTCGAGCAAGAGGCGCCACGTGGCGGGGGTCGCCTGCATCAGCGTCGCGCTCGAGCGCTCCAGCAGCGCCCGCAGCGCCGCGCCGTCCGCGGCCGTGCGCCGATCACAGAGCTCGATTCGCGCGCCCGTCACCAGAGGCAACCACAGCTCGAGCCCCGCGATGTCGAACGAGAGCGTCGTGACGGCGACGAGGACGTCGTCGGCGTCGAGCGCGAGGCGGCCGGCCATGTGGCAAAGGAGGTTGACGACGTTGCGATGGGTCACCGCGACGCCCTTCGGTCGACCCGTCGAACCCGACGTGTAGATGACGTAGGCGACGGCTTCGGCCGACCCCGCGCGATCGGGCGTCGCGAGGCTTCGATCGGCGTCGCTCGCGATCTCGTCGAGGAGCAAGACCTTCGCGTCGCCGGGCGGCAACGTCGCCGCGAGGTGCGCCTCGCTCAGCACGACGAGGGGACCGCCCTCGGACGCCTGGCCGGGGCGAGCCGCGGCGTCCGCGAGCACGAACGCCGTTCGCTCGCGCGGGTAGCCGGGATCGAGCGGGACGTAGCCTGCGCCGGAGAACAGCACGCCGAGGAGCGCCGCCACCATGTCGGCCGATCGATCGACGTAGATCGCGCAGAGCGCGCCCGGCCCCGCGCCGAGCTCGACGAGGCGGTGCGCGATGCGCTCCGCGCGGGCCACCAGCGCGCCGTAGGTGACGACCTCGCCGGCGCAGCAGACGGCGACGGCGTCGGGCGTGAGCGCGGCGCGGGCCCGCACCATCGCGTCGAGGCGCACATGCTCCGGGAACGCAGCCGCGGTGCGGTTCCACGCCACGAGCACCGTCTCGCGCTCCGCCGGCGAGAGCATGCCGAGCCGTGAGATCGGCGTCGCGGCGTCGGCGACGGCCGCCTCGAGTATCGCTCGATAGTGCAGGACCAGCTGTTCGGCCGTCGCGGCATCGAAGAGCTCCGCGTCGTACCGCAGCGTCCCCGTGAGGCCTCGCGCCGTCTCGACGATCTCGAGCGCGAGATCGAGGTCGATGGTGCCGTTGTCGAACGGCAGCGGCGTGACGTCCGCGCCGTCGAGCACGAGCGTGTCGAAGGCCGCGCTCTGCAGGACGAACATCACCTGGAAGATCGGCGCCGCGCCTGCGCCTCGCGCCGGTCGCAGCTCTTCGACGAGCCGCGCGAACGGGACGTCTTGATGCGCGAACAGGTCGATGGCGAGCGCGCGAACGCGGCCGACCATCTCGGCGAAGCTCGGGTCTCCGGAGAGGTCCGCGCGCAGCGGGAGCACGTTGATGAAGAGCCCGATGAGCGCCTCGACGTCCGTGTGCGCGCGCCCCGCGACCGGCGTCCCGACGACGATGTCGTCCTGCGACGCGTAGCGATGGAGGACGACCATGAACGCCGTCACGAGCGTCATGAACGAGGTCGCGCCGAGGGCCTTGCCGAGCGCGAGCACGGCCTCGTGCAGCGGACCCTCGATCTCGAAGCGAGCGTGGCCGGAGCGGAGCGATCGCACGGCCGGACGCGGCCGATCGTGCGCGAGATCGAGGACGGGCGGCGCTCCGGCGAGGCGGGCGCGAAAATACGCGAGCGGCCCACGCAGCGCCTCGGGCGTGAGCCGCGACCGCTCCCACGCGGCGAAGTCCGCGTACTGGATGGGCAGCCGGGGGAGCGGCGACGGCCGGTCGTTCGTGAACGCGCGGTAGAGCTCCGAGATCTCGCGCGCGAGCACGCCCATCGACCAGCCGTCGGCCGCGATGTGATGGACGGTGAGCAGCAGCACGTGCTCGGCGTCGCCGAGACGAACCAGCGTTCCGCGGAGCAGCGGGTCGCGCCCGAGGTCGAAGACGTGGCGCGACTCCCGAGCCACGCACTGCGCGGCGGCCGCGGCGCGCTCCTCGGGCGGCAGCGAGTCCA
>DASYCF010000812.1:0-4828 GCA_036500365.1 Byssovorax sp. | reverse complement strand
GACGAGCTCCCCGAGGTCATCCACTCGGTCTCGTCGCTCTTGTTCCCGCACTACCTGCGGCAGGTCCCCGCCACGAGCATCGTCGAGTTCACGCCGCTCCCGAACGTGGTCCGCGAGCGGCTCATCGTCACGCGTGGCGCCGAGGTCGGGTCGGTGCCGGTCGACGGCGTGTCGTGCCGCTTCCGCACGACGCAGGACGTCGAGCTCGTGCCGCTCACGGTCGAGGACGCGCGCATCGACACCGGCGCGCAGCTCACGCAGTCGCTCCGCCTCGAGCTCAAGGTCACGGGCGGCGCGGCGCTCGCCGCGATCAACCTGTCGTCGCTGCGCTTCTACCTGCACGGCGAGCGGCGCCTGCAGGACGACCTTCGCCTCTGGCTCGGCGCGCACGTCGAGAGCGTCGCCTTCGCCGCCGTCGACGCGTCGGGCCGCGACACGATCGTCACGTCGCTGCCCGCGCGCGTGATCAAGCTGGTCGGCTTCGGCGAGGACGAGGGCCTCATCCCCTACCCGAAGACCGTGTACCCGGGCTTCCGCCTCTTGCAGGAGTACTTCACGCTCCCGCAGAAGTTCGCGTTCTTCGACGTCACGCAGCTCGACGCGATCCCGACCGAGAAGGTCACCGATCGCTTCGCGATCATCGTGCAGTTCAAGGACGCGCTGCCGAACAACGTGCGCGTGACGAAGGAGACGTTCCGCCTCTTCTGCGCGCCGGTCGTGAACCTGTTCGATCACCCGACGGATCCGATCAAGCCCGACCCGAGCAAGCACGAGTACCTCGTGCGCCCGAGCGGCGCGGCGCCGAGCGGATACGAGATCTACTCGGTCGACAACGTCATCGCGATCGCGCGGCGCACCAGCCAGCGCGTCGAGATCCCGTCGTTCTTCGCGTTCGAGCACGAGCTCGACGCGGAGCAGGCCGCGCGCGGCGTCTTCTACCAGATGAACCTGAAGCCCGCGGCGGTCGGCGACGGCGTCGACATGTACCTGTCGTTCGGCTCGCCGCAGGACGTGAGCGCCCTCCCCGAGTTCGACGTCATCAGCGTCGAGTCGACGGCGACGAACCGGCGCCTGCCGACGCAGCTCAAGGTCGGCGATCTGCGCGTGCCCACGGCGACGTCGCCCGCGGTCGCGACGTTCACGAACCTCACCGGCGTCACGGCGCCGCTGCCGCCGCCGATGGGCCGCGAGCTCCATTGGCGCGTGCTCGCGCACATGGCCATGAGCTACCGCTCGCTCGCCGACCTCGACGTGCTGCGCGCGATGGTCGACATCTACAACTTCCAGGCGGTCATCGATCGACAGGCGCAGCGCGCGAACCAGCTGCGCATCAACGCGATCAAGACCGTCAGCGTGCGCCCGACCGATCGGCTCTACCGCGGCGCGCCCGTGCGCGGCGTCGCCACCGACGTCGAGCTCGAGGAGGGCGGCTTCACGGGCGAGGGCGAGATGTACCTCTTCGCGAGCATCCTGAACGAGATGTTCGCGTCGTACGTGTCGTTGAACTCGTTCACGCAGTTGACCGTCACCGGAACGAACACGCGCGTGGTGTACAAATGGGAGCCGAAGAGCGGGAACCTGGTCCTGATCTGAGTCAGCGGCTGGGCGAGCTCGAGGCGACGGCCAAGCGCTTCTCGTTCTTCCGGCTGATGTACATGCTCGAGCGGGTCTACGCAGACTCGCCGTCGATCGGTCAGCTCGGCCCGGTGAGCGCGGAGAAGGTGCGCCTGCGCCCCGACACCGGGCTCGTCTTCCACTCGAGCGACGTGATGGACCTCGAGCGGCACAAGTACCCGGACGACGTGACGCGCTCACGCGTGACGGTCACGTTCATGGGCCTCTACGGCACCGTGTCGCCGCTGCCGCCGCACTTCCCCGAGTCGATCGCGCTGAGCGATTACCAGGGCGGCCCGCAGCCCGTGCGGGAGATGCTCGACGTCTTCCACCATCGGCTGCTCGGCCTCGTGTACCGCGCGTGGACCAAATACCGGTTCGCGATGACGTACCGGTCCAAGGGCCAGGACTCGTTCACGCGCCGCATGTTCTGCGCCGTCGGCATCGACGGCTACCGCGACGGCGAGCTGCCGCTGCACCGCTTCCTCTACCTCCGCTACGCGCCGATGCTCGCGACGAAGTCGCGCTCGGCGCGCGGGCTCGAGGTCGTCCTCCAGGACATGTACGGGAAGATGGGCGTGCAGATCGAGCAGTTCGTCGGCCACTGGACGCTCATCGAGAAGCCGAACCGCAACAAGCTCGGCATCATGAACCACCAGCTCGGCGAGAGCCTCACGATCGGCCGCTACGTGTACGACGGCACGGGCCGCTTCACGATCGTGCTCGGCCCGCTCGGCTACGACGACTACCTCTCGTTCTTGCCCGGCGGTCACCGGCGCCCGCAGCTCCGCGGCATCGTGTCGACGTTCACGCGCGGCCAGCACGACGTGATGCTCGAGCTGCACGTGAAGACCGACGCCGCGCCGCGCTTCCAGCTCGGCTCCCCCCGCTCGGCGACGCTGAAGCGCACCGCGTGGCTCGGCGGCTCCGCCGGCCAGCAGTTCGTGATCTCCGTCCCGCTCGACGACAAGAAGCCCGTGAACCCGACCGAGCCCGAAGACGAAGACGAAGACCGCGCCGAACCCCCCGACGCTCGTTAGTTTGTGATGGGGGCGCTGTTTGCGATGGGGCTCCGCCCCAAACCCGGTGCTTTCGCCTCGCTGCCGCTTCGGCTCAAGCGATGCCCGCGCAGATTGCGCGGGCTGGGAGCTCCGTATGACGCGGCTCGTGGGCTTGCGTCGCGCCCAGGTTGTACGGGCTCAAGCCGACGCGCAGTCGCCCGGTTCGCATCCCGGCGGGGGGGCGGAGCCCCCATCGTCTACGCCGCAACGTGACCGATCAGCGCAACCTCCGCGCGCCGCCCACACGTTCCAGCGATCCCGGCGGGGGCTTGGCCCGTCGTCTACGCCGCAACGTGACCGATCAGCGCAACCTCCGCGCCGCCCACACGTTCCAGCGATCCCGGCGGGGACTTGGCCCATCGTCTACGCCGCAACGTGACCGATCAGCGCAACCTCCGCGCGCCGCCCACACGTTCAAGCGATCCCGGCGGGGGTTTGGGGGCGGAGCCCCCATCTTCAATACGCAATGATCGACTTCAGCGCCGCGGCCATCTCGTCGGCGCTCGACTCGATGTTGTCGCCGTGCGTGATCTGCACGAGCAGCACGCGGTGGTCGCTGCGGATCAGGAACTCGTGCGCGTAGCCGGCGTAGTCGGGGCGCGCGGGGACGCGCGTCTTCAGGATGTAGCCGCGGCCCTGCGAGTTCGCGGTCGCCACGGGCATGCGCGCGGCGAGGAACTGCGAGCCCTGATGCTGCACGTCGTCTTCGTAGCGACGCTCGACGTCGGTCCACGTGTCCTCGCTCGGGTCGACGCGCTCGTAGATCGAGAAGAGGAACTGGCGCGGGCTCTGGTACGAGATGTAGCGGTGCTCGGGCGTGTTGTCGGCGCCGCGCACGTACCAGTCGATCGGACGGCCGAAGCGCACGTCGCCGTTGAGCACGCCGACGCCGACGATGCGCGGCGTGCGCGGCGTCTGCGTCTGGTTCAGCGGCGGGAAGTACACCTCGTAGCTGAAGTTCTTGTCGAGGTGCGAGCCGTGCAAATAGAACACCTCGTCGCGCGAGGGAGCGCTCGGCGAGCCGCCGCAGGCCGCGAGGGCGGGCGCGATCAGGGCGAGGACGAGCGCCGCACGCGCGAGCGCGGGGCTTCCGGGGTCACGGCGGGCGTGCTCGCGTTCGAACCTCATCGAAGACGACTCTAGGGCACGCGGGGGGCCGTCGCCAAATGTTGTGTTCCCCGAGGGCGACGCCGGGCGCGGTGACGGGAGTTTGCCCTCCGGGGCCGGCTCTGGAAACATGGCGTTCCGGCGCCGGCCTCCCGCTCGCGCCGCCCGGACACCACGGAGACGTCGCCGTCGCGCGCTCCTCGTTGACACGACGAAGCGAACATGGCCGATTTGCGCACCGTGAACGAACCGACCCCTGCCCCTCGTGCTCGTGCCTTCGGGCTCGCCCTCTCCGCGGCGCTCGGCGCCGCCGCGATCGGCTGCTCGGGCGGCTACGACGCGGGCATCGACTACCCGGACACGCGCGTCGACCTCGATCAGTTCGTGCGCAGCCCCGAGAACATCAAGGAAGCGCCGATCGGGTTCAACCGCTTCAAGTTCGGCCCCGAAGCGTGCTCGAACGTCGACACGCACGCGATCACGCAGAAGCTCGGGCAAGACGACCTCTCGCGGTTCTTCGAGGCGCAGGGCCTCAAGGTGCCGGTCAAGAAGGCGCGCGCGAACCTCTACTGGTACGACGTGCCGGTCGACGGCGGCGACAAGAACAAGTTCGTTCGCCTGCGCCTCGCCGTCCTCGACTCGCAGCCGCTCGCCGCGGCCGACCTGCACCAGTCGCTGCTCGAGCACGGCCCGGGGTGGTGGGGCGTGCGCCGCGCGAACCTCGCGCTGCTCGCGCCGAAGGCGAGCCTCCACGAGGCGGCCGAGTTCGCCGTCAAGTACAAGCTCGTCTGCTGGGGCATGTTCACGTACGCCGGCTACGACGACGCGTACGCAGTGACCGGCCCCTACCACGAGATTTGAGGCCGGCGCTTCGCGTCGATACGGGCGCGCCCGCGTTGTCGACGTGCTCAACGTGCGTGAGCACGCTTGCGCGCGTCTCCTAGCGATCGCACCCGTCTCGGCGCGAATCACTCGGCCTCAATGCCGGCGTCGCGAGGTCGATTTGCCGGCGTCGCGGGGCCGATGTGGCGGCGTCGCGATGGTCG
>DASYCF010000811.1:0-1698 GCA_036500365.1 Byssovorax sp. | reverse complement strand
CGAACACCGAGAACAGCGCGCCCGCGATGGCGAGCCCGGCGCCGCGCTGGGCAGCGTCACCGAAGCGCTCGGCGACGCGCGCGCGGAGCGACTTCGGCGCAGGCTTCGGCGGCGCCGTGAGCGCGGCGAACGCGAGCGCGTCGGCCTCGATGGCCCAGGTCACCGACTCGCCGCGCGGCACGTACGGCCGGAGCAGCTCGATCTCGTCGCGCCCGGCGCCGCGCTTCAGGCTCGTCAGCACGAGTGAGACGTCACCGTGGCCCGCGCCGTCCTGACCGACGGCGCCGGTGGGCGGGCCGATGGGCGCATCGACGGGCCTCGCGCCGTCGTCGCCGCGCGGCGGGTTCGGCGCGCTCGGCAGATCGAACGTCACGCGCGCGTTGTCGAGGCCGTCGTCGGCCCAGGCGAGGCCGCGAAAGCGGACGCGCGCCGACCGACCGGTGCGCTCGATGCGCGCGGCGAAGCTCGTCGCGTAGCGGACGCGGAGCTTGTAGAGCCCCCGCGAGAGGCCGCGCTCGGCGAAGCGCAGCCGCAGCGTGCGGCCGACGACGGGCGCGTCGGCCTTCGCCGGGTCGAGCTTGTCGGGCGGCATGAGCTCGACGGCGGCGGGCCCCGCGACCTTGGCGCCGTGGCCCTCCTTCTCCGCCATGACGACGGCCTCGGCGTCGGGCGCGGCGTCGTCGTCCACGCCGCGGAGGTCGAGCGTGCGCAGCGGCCCGCCGGCGATCTTCAGCGTGATCGTGTGCTCGACGTGCGCGCTGCCGTCGGGCTCGAGCGTCACCCGCGCGTCGTCCTGCTCGACGTGCGCCTCGACCCAGGCGCGCGCCTCGCGCGGCGCGCCGACGAGGGCGAGCACGAGCGCGAAGAGCGCCAACACGGCGCGAGCGGGCGCGTGGCGGAGAGCGGCGGCCGAGAGCGAGCACACGAGCGGAACGAGAACCACACGGCCCACGGCGGGGCCAAGTTGCCGTAAGATCGGCGCGATGCGCGCCCATGCTTGCACCGCCTTCGCCGCGCTCGCGCTCGCGTCCGGCGCCGCGTCGGCCGACCCTGACCCGAGCCCCGCCGAGCAGCCGCCGCCGAGCGTGGCCGCGCCGGGGGCGCTCGTCCCGCCGCCGGGCTCTTCGCCCGGCTACGGCGCGCCCTACCAGCCCGGCTACGGCGCGCCCGCGTATGGACCTGGCTACGGCTATCGCTACGGACCCGCCGTCGCGCTGCCGCCGCCTCCGCCGACGTGCTGCCGCTGGTCTGCGCGCTTCGATCCGTTCGATCTCGTCTACCGGCGGCTCACGTTCATCGGCGAGTTCGCGGTCGCGGGGCCGTTCGCCGTGCAGATCGAGCCGACGTGGATCTTCGGCTCGTCGATCGCCGACACGGACGCGAAGGGCTTCGCCATCGCGGGGGACGCGGTGTTCTACCTCGGGGGGCGCGCGCTCCGCGGCTTCTGGCTGAAGGCGCACGGCGGCTACGAGCGCTACCAGGCCACGGTGACGAACCACTTCGTGCCGACGAACTCGACGACGCAGACGCTGAGCAGCGGCATCCTGGGCGCGCTCTTCGGGAGCTCGCTCATCTTCGGTCGCGACGGTGGCTTCGCGCTCTCGGCGGGGCTCGGCATCGGCTACGCGACGTCGCCCGAGGTGGACATCACCGCCGCCGGGCAGCGTCAGTACGGGACGGAGACGCAGAGCTTTTACA
>DASYCF010000810.1:0-1917 GCA_036500365.1 Byssovorax sp. | reverse complement strand
GGCTCGCGTGGGACCTCGCGGCCGCGCGCGCGCTCGGCGCCCCGCCGCTCGCCGCGCCGTCGCGTCTACCTGGCGAGGTGTCGAGCGAGCGGCCTCTCACGAAGACGCCCTTCCGCTTGGGCCTCTGCGCGGACGGCCGCGTCGTCGCAGAGCGCGATTTCGCGGCCGGGGCGACGGTCACCGTCGGGCGGTCGGCGTCCGCCGATCTCGTGCTGCCCGGTCAAGCCACGCTCGACCTCCACGAGCTCGTCTCGGGCGGCGCCGTCCTGCACCTCACGCCGGGCGGGCGCGTTCGCATGTGCGGCGACGGTGGCCACGGCATGGTCGTCGTCACGCACGAGGAGCTCCGCGCCGCGGGCCTCGACGCCGACGTGCCGCTCACGGGCAACCGTCTGAACGTGCGAATCGACGGGTTTTCCATCTTCGGCAAGCCGCTCCCGTCGCCGCCCGACCACGGCGCGCGCTAACCTTCGCCTCGATGCAGGACGGCGCGGGCGATCCGACGGACGGCGCTCGAGCTGCGGCTGGCGATCGCACCGTCGAGATCCGCATCCACGCGTCGATCCGTGAGATCGACGAGGCGGTGTGGGACGCGCTCGACGGCGTCGCCGAGGCGCCGTTCCTCTCGTGGGCCTTCCTCGACGCGATGGAGGTCACGGCGCGCGTCGGTCACGGGCCGAAGCCACCGCGCCGCCGCAGCGCCGTGCCCGAGTCGGGGTGGATCCCGCACCACCTCACGTTCCGCGTCGCCGGTGAGCTCGTCGCCGCGGCGCCCGCCTACGTGAAGACGAACAGCGAGGGCGAGTTCGTCTTCGATCATGGATGGGCCGGGGCCGCCGAGCGCGCGGGGCTCGCGTACTACCCGAAGCTCGTCGTCGCCTCGCCGTTCACGCCCGCGACCGCCTCGCGCCTCCTCGTCGCGCGCGCCGCCGATCGCGCCGCGCTCCTGCCCGCGCTCGCCGGCGCGCTGCGGGCGATCTGCCGCGAGGCCGAGCTCTCGAGCGCGCACGTGCTCTTCCCGCACGAGGCCGAGGCGACGGGCCTCGCCGACGCCGGCATGCTGCACCGCCTCGGCCTCCAGTTTCATTGGCACAACGACGGCTACAAGACGTTCGACGACTTCCTCGCGCGGTTCTCCTCGAAGCGGCGAAACCAGATCAAGCGCGAGCGGCGCGAGATGCGCGATCGCAAGGTCGACCTCCGCACGCTGCGCGGCGCCGAGATCACGCCCGAGATCATCGACGCGATGTACGGCTTCTACGCGTCGACGGTCGACAAGTTCATGTGGGGCCGGCACTACCTCTCGCGCGCGTTCTTCGAAGAGGCGTGCGCGCGCCTCCGCGGCAAGATCGAGATCGTGCTCGCGCGGCTCGAGGGCCGGCCGGTCGGCGCGGCCTTCAACTTCGCCGGGCCGACGGCGCTCTTCGGGCGCTACTGGGGCTGCACGGAGGACGTGCCGTTCCTGCACTTCAACGTGTGCTTCTACGAGGCGATCGACGGCTGCATCGCGCAGGGTCTCACGCGCTTCGAGCCCGGCGCGGGCGGGCGGCACAAGCTCGCGCGCGGCTTCGAGCCCACGCTCACGCACTCGGCGCATCACGTCGAGCACCCGGGCCTGCGCCGCGCGGTCGCCGAGTTCCTCGAGCGCGAGCGCGAGGCGAACCGCGCCTCGGCCGAACAAAAAGAGCTCGCGTGGCGGTAGCGCGGCGGCGGCGCGCGCGGCGGCTGCTTCGACTCCTTCGCTTCACTGCGCTCGCGCTGCCGGGCCTCGCCGTCTTCGCGTGCGACGCGTGGAAGCGCGCGCCGCACCTCCTCGGCGCGCTCGATCGGATCCACACGATCGGCTACCTCGGCTCGAGCGTCGCGAGCGCGTGCATCTGGGGCTCGCTCCTCTACGTCGCCGCGTGGCGGCGATCG
>DASYCF010000809.1:0-3296 GCA_036500365.1 Byssovorax sp. | reverse complement strand
ACCACGTGAACGAGATCGAGTCGTTCGGCGACAAGATGAGCTCGTTCGAGGTGCTCCGCTGCCTCGACCCCGTGGCGCGCGCGCTCCACCTCGCGCACTCGAAGGGCATCATCCACCGCGACGTGAAGCCCGCGAACATCTTCCTCGTCAACGAGGAGGCGGGCGGCGGCGTGCGCCTCATGGACTTCGGCCTCGCCAAGATCGCCGGCGCCGAGGCGCTGACGCAGGTCGGCATGATCGCCGGTTCGCCCGGCTACATCGCGCCGGAGGTGTGGCGCGCGCAGCAGTTCGATCACCGCATCGACGTGTACTCGCTCGCGGCCGTCGTCTTCCGCTGCCTCGCCGGAAAGACGCCGTTCCAGGCGCCGACGCACCTCGAGCTCTTCATGAAGGTGACCACCGCGGAGCGGCCGAAGCTCTCGGCCTTCCGGCCCGAGCTCGGCAAGGACATCGACGGCTGGGTCAACACGGCGCTCGCGATCAAGCCCGACGACCGCTTTCCTTACGTGACCACCATGTGGAACGAGCTCCTGAAGGTGATCATGAACGGTACGAGCCCGAGCTCCGAGCGCGCGCGCCAGGTCTTCCGCCTGCCCGGCTGAGGTCGAGCGGACGGTGCTCGCGACCTCCGCGGTTGGGGAAACTCCCGGACGACATGGGGCAATCGAGCTCAGCTGAAGGCGGAAAAGTCTTGACAAGACGGAGCATCAATAGTCAAAAGCGCCCCGACGGAGCGGCGCGGCGGGTCGACGCGGCAGCCTCTCCCTGGAGGGTCAATGGACATCGCATCGTTGCTGCAACCTCGGCGCGCCAAGGCGCTGTTGATCGCGGCGCCGCTCCTGGTCACGACGACGCTGGTCGTCGGCTGCGGCGGCGCGACCATCATCGAGGGCAAAGAGGCCATCGCGGTCGTGGGGACGCCCCCGCCGCTTCCGCCTCCGCCCCCGCCCCCGCCTCCCCCGAAGGAGCCCGAGATCGTCAAGGTCACCGACAAGGCGATCGTCATCGGCGAGAAGGTCCAGTTCGACGTCAACAAGGCGACGATCAAGGAAGTCTCGCACAAGCTCCTCGATACGGTCGCGGAGGTGATGCAGAAGCACCAGCGGCTCAAGAAGATCCTCGTCGAGGGTCACGCGAGCTCGGACGGCAACGCCGCCACCAACCTCAAGCTCTCGGACGACCGCGCCAAGTCGGTCATGAAGTACCTCGTCGGCAAGGGCGTCGACGCGAAGCGCCTCGAGGCGAAGGGCTTCGGCGATACGCGTCCGATCGCGGACAACAAGACCGAAGAGGGCCGCGAGAAGAACCGGCGCGTGGAGTTCAACATCCTCGAGCAGGACAAGCAGGAAAAGTAGAGGAAGGAGACGACCATGAAGACGCAAGGAATCCTCCTCGCCGCGCTCGCCGTCGGAGCGCTCACCGCCTGCGGCAACGCGCGCACCCCCGAGCAGTACGGCGCTGACGCGCGCGCGATGCTCGACTCGAAGACCCCCGAAATCAAGTCCTGCTACGACGCCGAGATCGCCCACGGCGCCCGCGGGACCGGCTCGGTCATCGTGCACTTCACGATCGCCCCGGCGCTCGGCACCATCAACGCGATGGCGATCGACCCGCGCTCCAACGCGCCCGAGCCCCTCGGCAAGTGCGTGATGGACAACATCAAGGGCCTCACGCTCGCCCCGGCCGACTCGGCCGCGGGCATCGCCACGTACACGTGGGAGTTCACGATCGGCCCGCCGCCCCCGGCGATCGCGATCGCGCCCAAGAGCTGACGTCGCAGCAAACGGCAAGCGGGCTCGGAGGGCGACCTCCGGGCCCGTTCGCGTTTCGAAGGTCACGCGGGCGCGATGAGCTCGAGCAGCGAGATCTCGCTCGGCGCCGCGACGCGGAGCGGCGGCCCCCAGAAGCCCGTGCCGCGGCTGACGTAGATCTGCGTGTCGCCGCGCCGATCGAGGCCCGCGACGAACGGCTGGTCGATCCGAACGAACAGGTTCCACGGGAAGATCTGGCCGCCGTGCGTGTGGCCGCTCAGCTGGAGGCCGACGCCGTGCGCGGCCGCCTCGTCGATCTGCTTCGGCTGGTGCGCGAGCAGAACGAGCTCGCGCGTCGGATCGCGCCCCGCGAGCGCGCGCGGCAGATCGGCGCCGTGATCGCCGCCGAAGCGCTTCGCGCTCCAGTCGTCGACGCCGGCGAGGTCGAAGCTCGCGTCGCCGTCGCCGATGGACACGCGCTCGTTCCTGAGCACCCGCACGCCCAGGCGGCCGAGCTCCTCGAGCCACGCGTCGACGCCGGAGTAGTACTCGTGGTTGCCGGTCACGAAATACACGCCGTGCTTCGCGCGCAGGCCTGCGAGCGGCGCCACGTCGTCGCGGAGGCTCGCGACGTCGCCGTCGACCAGGTCGCCCGTGATCACGATGACGTCGGGCTCCGTCGCGTTGACGCGCGCGACGACATCGGCGAGCCAGCCCTTGCCGAGCGTGGGCCCGATGTGGAGGTCGGAGAGCTGCGCGACGCGGAAGCCGGAGAGCTGCTTCGGCAGCCGTGCGAGGTGGACGTCGACCTTGCGCACGGCGACCGAGCCGAGGGCGGCCACCGCGCCGAGGACGCCCGCGCCGACGGCGTACGCAGCCGCGCTCCCGGCGACGACCCGCGCGACGAACGTGCGGCGCGCCGGGTCGAACGGCGTGTCCGTCAGCGCCGCGACGAGCCGCGCGCCGACGCGCACGACCTCGCCGAACGAGAGCGCGATGAACAGCAGGATCGCGAGGCCGAGCCACGTGTAGGCCGCGCCGGCGACCCACGTCGACGCGGGCCGCTTCATCGACCGAGCGAGCGCGACGCCGACCGGCGTGAGCACGCCGAGCAGCGCGATCGCGACGCCGCCCCAGCGCTGGACGCCCGGCCCGAGCTCCGGCGCCCGCACGAGCCGCGCCCAGATGAACCAGTGGATGAGCCCCATCACGGTCGTGATGACGGCGAAGAACACCACGAACGACAGAGCAGATCGCTGCACCACCCCACGATCGCACGCGCCGTCGCCCAGCGCTCGCCCCGGCGCGCGTCTTCGCGCTACTTCACGAACCTGCAACGAGCACGCGTCAACGCAGGCTCTCGGGCGGGAGCGACGCCGGCGCGCCCGAGCGCGCTGCGCTCGTCTCGCACATCAAGATCGGCGGCGCGTGCAGCGCCAGGATCTCGGGGTTCGGCGGCGCCGAGCTCTTCGCCATGCGGAGCGCCTCGTCCATCGTTTTCGCCGTCTCCCAGCCGAGGAGCTTCGGGATGTACTCGTTGTCGGC
>DASYCF010000808.1:0-6450 GCA_036500365.1 Byssovorax sp. | reverse complement strand
CGCTGACCTTCGACCTCGGGCGCGGCGGAGGCGGCTTCGAAGGCACGGTCGCGAAGATAGTCGAAGCGCCGAGAAACCGCGACTCGCCGGCGCCGTTCGACCGAGCGAAGCGGGGCCTGGGTAGGGGGCCGCCCGCGACGCCGTCGTCAGCGCCCCTTCGACGTGAGCGTGACCATGAGCGGCTGCGTCGGCTGTCCCTGCTGTCGACCGAGGAGCGCCTTGAGGTCGAGCTTCACGTCGGAGCCCTGGCCGAGGGCGCCGACGAGCTGCTCGGTGCCATGGCCCTGCGCGTCGAAGCGGCCGATGAACACCGACTGTCCGCCCTCGCTCAGGTCCGGCTTCGCGGCGTACTCGCGCACGTCGTACGAGAGCGACGCCTTGCCGCCCTCGATCTTGTCGACCTTCACCGCGCGGTAGCGCACGACGCCGATCCCGAAGCTCGCCGAGCGGTCGGTGACCATCCACTGCGCGCCCACGCCGACGGGCTTCTTCGGGAGCGCCACCGTGTTCAGCGAGATCGCCTCGGCGAGCGCGCGCAGCACGTCGATGAGCTCGGTCGGCGCGTCCTTGGGCAGGCCGACGCCCATTTCGGTCGCCGCGCCGTCCGGTGAGAGCGCGTAGCGGAGCTCGCTGCCCTTGAGCTTGGCGATCTTGTCGGAGATCTCCTTCGGCAAGCTGGCGGGCTGGTCCTTCGACGTCGACGCCGAGACGATCTTGATGGCGACGGGGAACGATCCGGCCGGCGTCTCGGGGGACGGCGGCGCGTCGGCCTTCTTGTCGTCCTTCTTGTCTTTCTTGTCCTTCTTGTCGTCCTTCTTGTCCTTCTTGTCGCCGGCGGTGCGCGCGAGCAGCTCGAAGTCGATCGTCGGCAGCGCGGACTGGGGGCCGAGGCGCACGCTGATCTGGAGCGTCGTCTTCTGGTCGTCGGCGAGGGGCGCGTAGGTGAGCTGCGTCTTCGGGTCGCTGCCCTCGTTGAACACCTCGACCTTCGGCGGCGCGCCCTGCGGCTGGAGCTTGTCGGCCTTGCCGGGCGCGAACACGCCCATCTCCGGCGGCCCGTCGCCCGACGCCGCGTTCGCGCTCGCGGCGCTCGCCGGCGCGGCCGACTCGGCGGCGGCGATCGCCGCGGCGAGCTTCTTGTCGACGTTCTTCTTCGTCCCCGCGTCCTCGACCGGCTCCTCGGTCGCGGCGGGCTTCGGCTCTTCGCCCTTGCACGCGGAGAGCGCGAGCGCGCCGAGAAGGAAGAGGGCCGAAACGACGCGCGGAGCGGGTGCGGACGCCATGGCGGCGCGTTGTAGTACACAACGCCGGCCGAGGTCACCCCCGGGGCAGACCCGCGGCGCCGACGGCCGCGGTCAGGTCTTGGCGGCGGCGCGCTTGATGTGGCTCAGGAGCTCGAGCGGGCGGAACGGCTTCGCGTAGAACGCCGTCGCCCCCGCCTCGAGCACGCGGCGCTGCGTCTCGGCGTCGTCCATCGCGCTGAGCACGAAGACGGGCGTCTTCTTGGTGGCCTCGTCGGCGCGCAGGCGCTTCACCACGCCGATCCCGTCGAGGCCGCCGGGGAGCATGAGGTCGAGGAGCACGATGTCGAAGCGCTCCTTCAGCGCGACCTCGACCGCGTCGTCTCCGCTGGCGACGGAGCGCACCTCGTGACCGCTCGCCTGCACCAGCGTCTCGATCATGTGCCGGATGCTGTCTTGGTCTTCGACGAGGAGGATGCGCATGGATGGCACAGGAGGTTAGGCGGCTTTACCCCGCAGAGCAACGGAGCGTCTCGTGCGGCGTGCATTGCCGATGGGGCCGCGAGCGGCCCCAAACCCCGACCTCGCTTCGCTCGTTGCATTTGCGATGGGGCCGCGAGCGGCCCCAAACCCCGACCTCGCTTCGCTCGGTCAATGTTGATAGAGGCGAGGCGGACACATGAAGGCACCGAAGACCGATCGGAAGGTGAGCACCACGGGCGGCGGGCGGAAGCTCTTCGGCACGGACGGCGTGCGCGGCGTCGCCAACGAGCCGCCGATGACGCCGGAGGTCGCGCTCCGCCTCGGCCGCGCCATCGCGTACGTCGCCGGGCGCGGCAAGACGCGGCAAGCGCGCGTCGTCATCGGCAAGGACACGCGGCTCTCGGGCTACATGTTCGAGACCGCGATCGCCGCGGGCATCTGCGCGATGGGCGGGCGCGTCATCATCTGCGGCCCCGTTCCGACGCCCGCCGTCGCCTTCCTCACGCAGAGCATGCGCGCCGACGCCGGCGTCGTCATCAGCGCGAGCCACAACCCCTACGCCGACAACGGCATCAAGATCTTCGGGCCCGACGGCTTCAAGCTCCCCGACTGGCAAGAGGAGGAGATCGAGCGCCTGCTCGAGTCGACCGAGCTCGACGAGGCACGCGTCACCGGCTCTGCCATCGGCACCGCCGAGCGCATCGAGGGCTCGCGCGATCGCTACGTCGTCTTCGCGAAGAGCACGTTCCCGAACCGCCTGTCGCTCGACGGCCTGAAGATGGTCGTCGATGCCGCGCACGGCGCTGCGTACAAGGTCGCGCCGCTCGTCTTCGGCGAGCTCGGCGCGGAGGTGACCTCGCTCGGCGTGAAGCCCAACGGCAAGAACATCAACCGCGACGCCGGCGCCCTCCACCCCGAGCACGTCGCGAAGGAGGTCGTGAAGCGGGGCGCGCAGATCGGCATCGCGCTCGACGGCGACGCCGACCGCGTGATCATGGTCGACGAGAAGGGCCAGGTCGTCGACGGCGACGCCATCATGGCCCTCTGCGCGTCGCGCATGCTGAAGGCCAAGAAGCTCCCGCAGGCGACGGTCGTCAGCACGGTGATGTCGAACCTCGGCCTCGACCGCGCCGTCCGCGCCGCGGGCGGCAAGCTCGTGCGCACGGCCGTCGGCGATCGATACGTCGTCGAGGCGATGCGCGCCGGCGGCTACACGTTCGGCGGCGAGCAGTCGGGCCACCTCATCTTCCTCGAGCACGCGACCACGGGCGACGGCATCGTCGCCGCGCTCCAGGTGCTCGCCGTCTTGATCGACGAGGGCAAGCCCCTCTCGGAGCTCGCGTCGGGCGCGATGCAGCGCGTGCCCCAGGTGCTCGAGAACGCCGTCTTCGTGCGGCGGATGCCGATCGACGACATGCGCGCGATGGGCGCGGAGATCTCGCGCGTCGAGCAGCGGCTCGGCGACAAGGGGCGCGTCGTCGTGCGCTGGAGCGGCACCGAGCCCAAGCTCCGCGTGATGGTCGAGGGCGAGGACGAGGCGTCGATCAACGAGCACGCGGCGTCGATCCTCGAGGCCGCGCGCGCCGACGTCGCGAGCGCGACGCTCGGCTCGACGTAGGGCCGATCGGGCTCCGCCCCACCGGCACGAGGTCGCTCCGCGCCCGAGGAGAGGCAGAGGAATGGCGACTCTCGCGTCACCCGCGGCGCTGGCGCCGGCGCAGGTGCGCGCCGAGGCCGAGCAGCGCGAGCGCGATCGACGCGCACGCGGCGCTCGCTCGTGCGACGCCGGGCGCGGCCGCGCACGAGACGTCGAGGCCGCGCACGGGCAGCGACTGCGCGCAGTAGCCGTCGACGCCGCACTCGGTGCCGGGGTCGCAGTCGAAGTTGCTCGTGCACGGCGGCACGCAGCCGGTCGAACGGCATTTGAAGCGCGGCGCACACTGCTCGTCGGTCGTGCACCCGCCCTTGAAGCACGAGGGCGGGGTGGTGTCCGTCCGACAGTTGTGCGGCGAGCACGAGCGCGCGCCGCACGTGCCGTCGGTGCAGTCGGAGAACGAGATCGTGCCCGTCTTCGGGTCGCACGCCGCGTCGCCGCACGTGCCCGTTTCGTTGCGCAGCACGCAGGTCGCGCCGTCGCCGCCGTCGCAGAACTCGCACCCGCCGTCGCCGTCGCACACCGCGCCACACGCCCTGCACGTCTCCTTCGGGTCGAACCCCCTCAGCACCGGCGCGCACGTGCCGGTGGCGGCGTCCGTCTCTTCGTGGAGGCAAGACTCGCAGTTGCCGCACGCGCGATCGCAGCAGACGTTGTCGGAGCAGTGCAGGTTC
This sequence comes from Byssovorax sp., assembly GCA_036500365.1. GTDB lineage: Bacteria > Myxococcota_A > Polyangia > Polyangiales > Polyangiaceae > DASYCF01. The sequence goes on along the minus strand of DASYCF010000808.1, from coordinate 2,398 downwards.
ACGCATTCGAGCTCGCTCAGGCAGAACTGGCCGTTGAGCACCGGCGCGAAGATGTTCGTGTACGTGAGCGCGTCTCCCGCCTGGCTGACGCCGCCGGCGGCGAGCACGCCCGCCGGCGTGAGCGCCTGGGCGTGCCCATGTCGCGCGTGGGTCGACGAGATCTGCAGCCACGTGCCCCTCTTTGGCTCGTACGCCCAGGCCGACGGCAGCACGACGCCGTCGGCGATGCCGCCGGTCAGCGTCACGACGCCGTCGGCGCGCGTCGCCGCGGCGAAATCCTTCGTCGGTCCGATGAGGTCGCTGTCGCGCGACGAGGGCTGCGCGCGCAGCCTCACGCGCTCGGTGCGGCCCGTCGTCACCACGGAGCCGGCGTCGTCGTAGGTCGATCCCGCGGCGATCGCGACGTCGTCGTTCGGCTCGTAATAGCTCGCGGCGTGCCCGAAATGCGCGTGTTGGAGCGGGATCGTGGCGGCGAGGCCGGCGTCGAGGTCGAACAGATCACACGAGGTGCTCGCGTCGCCGATCCCGCCGCACGCGAGCACCTCACCCCCATCGTGGACGGCGGTGGCCGACCCGAGCGCGCGCGCCGTCGAGAGCACGTCTGCCGTGGCAGTCCAGGCGCCGCCGTCGAACTGCTCGCCGTGACGGAGGGTGGGGCTGCCGAGGAGCACCAGCCCGCCGCGCACGCGCGTCAGCGTGGGTTGAGGATAGGGCTCGCTGAAGGCGTCGGGCGGATCGTCCAACCTCGCGTCGTCGATGTCGTAGATCTCCGTCGTCGTCTGGCTGCAGTCGGGGCAGCCCGCCTCCTCCGGGCAGCAGCTCGTGCAGCTGCATCCGGCGTCGGCCTGGCAGCACGAGCCGCCGGCGACCAGGATCTTCCGCGCGGTGCCGCCGTCGGCGCCCTTCGTCAGATAGGCGAGCGCCGCGTGCGACCTGCGCGGGTGCGCCAACCCGGCGTCCTCGGCGCTCGGGCTCCAAGCGCCGCGCGCGCCCGCGTCGTCTACGTACAGGTACTCGATGGAGTCGAGCACCCCGCCGTCGTCGGTCGCGCCGCCGAACGCGAACACCTCGTTGGCGCCTCCGTCGCTGGGCACGTCGACCAACGCGAAGTCGAACCGCGGCACGTTGAGCGAGCGCGTGTCGGTCCACGAGGGGTCGACGATGAGCGGGTATCCGACGTGACTCCATCGCACCGTCATCCTGCATGTCCGCGCGCCAGGAGGCGTGACGGGGACACGCCACGGCGGGCGAGGATCGGTGCTGTAGGCGCACCCGGCGACCTCGAGCGTCGCGAGCGCGCCCGGCCCAGGCAACTCGTCGAGCGCGCGCTGCTCGACGCGAGGCGGGTTGACGCGGAGGCGAGGGACGCCGTCCGCGTCGAGGAACTCGAGCGTGTTCGCGACGAGCCGCAGCCCGGCCACGCCGTCGACGTCGACGTCGTACGCGAGCTCCTCGCGCTCCGGCGGTCGGTCGAACGTGACGAAATCCTCGACGCCGTGGGCGATCTCGAAGCGGAAGAGCGAGCCGTCGCCGAGCGCGGACGCGTACTCGCCCTCGCTCGACATCGCGACGTGCCGCGCGCCGACGACGTGGTGGCGCACGGTCACGCCGCTCGAGCGGATCTCCGTCGCCTCGTCCGCGTGCGCGGCGATCGCGGCGAGCGCGGTGCCGGTGTCGTCGTCGGGATCGAGCAGGAGCCGCCGGCCGATGGGGCTCGCGGTGAAGCGCCCGCGCACGCCGACGAGCGCCGGAGGCGCGGGCGCCGCCGGAGCCTCCGAGTCGCCGCTGCTGCTCGCGCACGCGACTGCCCATGACGCGAGCGAAAGTCCCCCGACGACGCCGAGTAGGAGCCGCAGCCGATGCCGTCGTTGATAACGCGGGCGACTGTCCCTATACACTTTCCCCTCCATGGGCCACGACGCGCTCGTTCTCGTAGCGTATTCCGGTGACGACGTCTCCGTGTATGCCTTGCCGGAGAACGGTCAGGTGACGCTCGGTCGCGGAGACGGCAACGACGTCGTGCTCAAGGATCAAGCGGCCTCGCGTCGGCACTGCGTCCTCCACACGACGAGCCCGATGCGCGTCGAGGATCTCGGCGGCGCCAACGGCACGTTCGTGTTCGCGCCCGCCGATCCCGACCCGGACAAGACCCGCGATCTCCGCCAGATCACGCGCACGTCGACGCCGGTCGCCGTCGGCGATCGCATCACGGTCGGCGCGACGATGCTCGTCGTCCGGCACGCGGGCGCGCCCGCCGTCGTCGTGCCGCATCGCCCCGGCGTCGTCGTGCAAGACACGCGCATGCGCGAGCTCTATGCGCAGGTCGATCGCGCCGCGCAGGCGCTGATCAACGTGCTCGTCCTCGGCGAGACGGGCGTCGGCAAGGAGGTGCTCGCGC
>DASYCF010000807.1:0-4770 GCA_036500365.1 Byssovorax sp. | reverse complement strand
CGCTCCCGCAGGGCGCGTGCACGAGCCCCGCGATTTCGAACCTCGTCGCGCGCAAGCTCGACCGGCGCCTGCGCGGCGTCGCGGCGAAGATGGGCTGGAATTACACGCGCTACGCCGACGATCTCACCTTCTCGGCGCCCGACGGGCACCGCGGCGAGATCGGCCTCTTGATGGCGCGCGTGCGGCACGTCGTCACGGAGGAGGGCTTCGCGCTGAACCCGAAGAAGGGGCGCGTCCAGCGCAAGGGCCGCCGCCAGACGGTGACGGGCATCGTCGTCAACACCCAGCCCGGCGTCCCGCGCGAGGAGGTGCGGCGCCTCCGCGCGATCCTGCACGCGGCGAAGACCACCGGCCTCGAGGCGCAGAACCGCGAGGGCCTGCCGAACTTCGAGGCGCACGTGCGCGGCAAGCTCGCGTACCTGCACATGGTCGACCCGGCGAAGGCTGCGCCGCTGCTGTTCGACCTGCAGGCGATCGAAGGGCGAGGTTGAGAGTCGCGCGAGCCTCTGGTAACCGTGGCGCATGCGCTCGACCTGGATCGTCACGCTGTTCGGCCTCACCTCGCTGTTGGCCACGACGGCGTGCAGCAAGAAGACGCCCGAGTGCAACTCCGTCGTCGAGGTCATCAACGACTTCGGGACGAAGGCGAAGAGCGCGACGGGCACCGACCCGAAGGCGCACGCCGCGGCGTTGAAGACCGCCGCCGACGTCGAGGAGAAGGCCGCGGCCGACCTCGGCAAGCTCACGATCACGATCCCCGATCTCTCGAAGCACGTGAAGTCTCTGCAGACGAACCTCAAGGCGCACGCCGTCGCCACGCGCGACCTCGCGGGCTTCCTCGCGAAGCTGCCCGACGCGGCCGCGTCGAAGGCCGTCGAGACGAAGATGGAAAAGGCGCACGAGCTGCTCGACCTGAGCGAGCACGAGCTCGAGGTCGCCTGCGACGACAAGGAAGACGAGTGCAAGTCCTTCGCGGCGAAGCTCAAGGAGCAGCCCGACGCGTCCGGCGTCGACACGAGCGATCCCGCGAAGGTCAAGGCGTGGCAGGCCTCGGTCGACAAGTGGGCGGGCGACCTCGCCAAGGCCGACGTAAAGGACGAGGCGATCAAGAAGAGCCTCGCCAACGTGCAGTCCGCGATCAAGGAGATCGCCGCGCACCTCGTCGCCCTCTCGGCGATGAACGGCGACGAGCCGAAGCGCGAGGCCGCGCAGAAGGCCGCCGAGAAGGCCGGCACCACGATCGGCGCCGACATCGACGCGCTGAACACCTACTGCCAGGCTCCGTGATCGTCGGGCCGCGAGCGGCCCCGAACCCCGGCTTGCCGGCTCGACGCGGAGGCTGAGCCCGCGTTGCAGCTACCCTCGACGGCCGCGACGACCGGCTGCTCGACGTCGACGAGCGGGTGCGGGACGGTCTACGGCGCGCCGAGCTGCTCGACGTCGACCAGCTGCGCCACGTCGACCAGCTGCGCCACGTCGTCGACGGGCACCGGCTGCGTCGGCTGCGCGGCGTACGGCATCTCGAGCTGCTCGAGCTCGACGACGCCGACCGACTGCGGCGCGGGCGGCACCGCGTGCGCGGGCTGCGTGAACTGCGCGGGCACCGGCGGCTCGGCGAACGGCGGCGGGAGCCCTGGCACGGGCGGAGCGGGCGGCGGCTGAGGTCGTTCCGAGTGCAATTTTGGACAGCTCTTGAGGCGGGCGGTGACCGCGCTTCTCAACCGGCGCGTCGTGCACTAGAGTCCGCGCGCCATGTCGTACGGAGAAGCGCCCGCCGCCGAGGTCTCGCACGAGGTGAACGCCGCGGGCACGCACCCGAAGGGCGTGCTGCGCTGGGGCTATTTCCTGCTGCTGAACGCGATCGCCGGCGTGCTCGCCGTCGCGATCTTCCTCGGCATCTTCTACGCCGACGGGATCGACCCGTACATGCGCGGCACGTACGAGTGGCTCCTCGATCACCCGGGCGTGACGAGCGTGATGGCGTTCTCGCCGCTCGCCGCGTCGCTGCTCGTCGGCTGGGGCTACTCGCAGCGCGCCCGCAAGCGGAAGGCCGCCGCCGCGCGCGCCGCGCTCGCCGCCGCCGCCGCGCAGTGACGACGGGGCCGCGAGCGGCCCCGAACCCCGACCTCGCCGCGCTCGTCAACTCCCAGAGTCCGTGGGGCGTCGCGCGTTTGTGGGCTCGGGTGCGCGCGGCGTGCGATCCTCGCGATCGACCCCGTGAAGAGCGACAAGACCGCCGAGAACCGGCGCGGCAGCCCGGATGTCGTCGAGAAGCGCCGCGCCGCCCGCGCCTTCAACGAGGCGCTCCTCGGGCGCGCGGCGCCCGCGCGTGACGGGCGCACCGAGCGCCGGCGGAGGCGCCTGTTGAAGGAGCTCGCCGACGGCGTCGCCGGCCGCGGCAAGCGCGAGCTCAAGCCGGTCGACGTGCTGTCGCGCGTGCGCGAGCTGCTCGAGCTCGGCGAGCCGCTCGCCGCCATCAAGAAGGCGTGCCCCGCGCGACGCGCCGTCGAGCCGACGCCCGCCGTCGTCGAGGGCATCCGACGCTTGCACGAGGCCTACAAGTTCCCTCTCGAGGCGTATCGCTTCGTCGGCGTCGGCGACGACGTGCTCCGCGCCGCCGGGGTCCTCGCGGCGCCGCGCGCGCCGGCCGTCCGCGCGACGCGCCCGCGCCGGCCCGCGTCGCCCGGCATCGCCGCCGCGAAGCCGCCTCAGGCGAGGGCGCGAGGCCCCCGCCGCGGCGTCGCTTGACCCGCCGCGCCGGGCGGGCGTACACCTCCGCGCCATGCGCTTCGGCCCTTCCCGCGCGCGCGTCGCCGCCGCGGCCGCGCTCCTCTGCGTGACCGCGTGGACCTCGCGCGCCGCGCTCGCGGACGCGCCCGACGCGAGCCGCGTGGTCGCGCGCGTCGGCGACCGCACCATCACCGTGAGCGAGCTCGCGCGCCGCCTCGGGCAAGTGCCCGCGTTCCAGCTCCGAGTCTTCGGCGACACGCCCGACGCCGTGCGCAGGAACTTCCTCGAGCGCGTGCTCGTGCGCGAGCTGCTCTTCTCGGAGGGCGCGCGCCTGCGCCACCTCGACGAGCGGCCCGATCTCGCCGACCGCATCCGCGCCCAGCTCAAGAACGACCTCGTGAACGACGTCCGCACGCGCGCGCGCGGCGAGCGCGCCATCACGAGCGAGGACGTGAAGGCCTACTACGACAAGAACGCGTCGAAGTTCAACTCGCCGGCGCGCATGTCCGTGTGGCGCATCCAGGTCGCGAACGAGAAGGACGCCGCCGCGCTCATCGCCGAGTTCAAAAAGGACCCGAGCGTCAAGCGCTGGACCGACGTCGCGCGCGAGCGCTCGCTCGACAAGTCGTCGTACATGCGCGGCGGCAACGTCGGCTACGTCGCCGCCGACGGGAGCACGTCCGAGGAGACCACGCGCCTCGAGCCCGCCGCGATGGCAGCGCTCGCCCGCGTGAAGGACGGCGAAATCGTGCCGACGCCCGTGCGCGAGGGCGATCGCGTGAGCGTCCTCTGGCGTCGCCAGACGCTGCGCCCCGTGTCGCGTCCGCTGGAGCTCGAGACGGTGCCGATCCGTCAGATCCTCGCCCGCAAGCAGACCGAAGACACGCTCAAGGCGCTGCTCGACCAGCTCCGCGCGAGCGCCGGCGTGACGACGCAGCCGGAGGAGCTCGACGCGTTCGAGATCGAGCCCGGCGGCGACCTCGGCGTGCAGCGCCGCCCGGGGTCCGTCGCGCGGCGGCCGACGGTGGCGCAGCCGCGGCCGGGACCCGCCGGCCGGTAGCCGCGCGGCGGCGGTCTCGGCTCCACTCCGCAAGCGGCGCGCGGCGACGTGCACCGTTTGCGCGTCGCGAACAACGCGCCGACGAAGCGGGCCCGACGTCGCCAGCCTCGGAGTCGCCGACCGTCGCCGACCGGGGGGCACGACGCTGGTGCGAGTTGTGCGAAGCCGGCGGCCCATGACCTCACACATTCACGCCGCCGTTTGGCTCGACCACCAAGAGGCGAAGATCTTCCACGTCGACGCCCACAGCCTCGACGAGGCGACGCTCCGCGCCCCGCGGGCGCACGTCCACAGGCACGCGAAGGGTCCTGGTGAGGAGCGCGAGCGCCCGGAGGACCTCCGCGACTTCTTCAAACACATCGCCGCCGCGATCGAGGACGCAGACGAGATCCTGCTGCTCGGGCCCTCGACCGCGAAGGACCAGCTGCTCCACTACCTGGGCGAGCACGGGTCGCTCGCCGCGCGCGTCGTCGCGGTCGAGACCGTCGATCACCCCACGGACCCGCAGCTCCAAGCGCACGCGAAGCGCCACTTCGGCCTCGCTGCGAAGCGACGCGTCCCGCACTGAGCCTCGCTTCGAAGCGGAGGTCGACGCACGACCCCGGATAGTTCGAGAACGAAGGCGCGGACCTCGGCTGGAGTGGTCGAGGGTCGCGCGTCCGCGGCGCCAAGCTCGCGCACGTCCGCGCGAGCGACGACCGCCTGGGGTCGCCCGCGCCGTCGCGTGGACGCTCGTCGACCGACCTCGTCGTCGACGAGCGAGCCATGCAGCGCCTGGAGCGCCCATTCGACGCTCGGGCTTCGGCGCGCGGTGCGACGCGGTCGCCTTGGATGCCCCCTTTGAATCGCGTCGCGCGCTACTGCACGCCGGGCCCGGCACAGGAGGCGCAACACGCATCGTAGGCTGCCTCCGCTTCGGGCGATCGCGCCGGCACCGCGCGAGGGGCGCCTTGATCACATTTGGCCCCCAGCCGATCCCG
>DASYCF010000806.1:0-3907 GCA_036500365.1 Byssovorax sp. | reverse complement strand
CTGCTCGCGCGCTACAACCTCGCGCTCGCGCAGGGCGTCTTGCTCCGCGCGACGAAGGTCGTCGTCCGCGTCGAGGGCGAGAAGCCCGCGCGCATGAAGCGCATCTTCCGCGCGGCGCGCTTCCGCGGCCTCCTCCACGTGGTGAAGCGCGACGGCGACGCGACCGTCATCGAGCTCGACGGGCCGCTCTCGCTCTTCGGCGCCGTGCAGCGCTACGGCCTGCAGCTCGCGCTGTTCCTCCCGACCGTGCTCGCGTGCGCGAGGTTCCACGTCGCGTGCGAGCTCCTGTGGGGCAAGGAGCGCGAGGCCGCCACGTTCGAGATCACGCCCGAGCAAGGCCTCGCCGCGCCCGCCGACGACGAGCCCGGCACCGCGCCCGATCTCGACGCGTTCCGCGCCGCGTTCACGCGCCTCGAGAGCGGCTGGCGCGTGCGCGCGTGCGACCGCGTGTTCGCGCTCCCGGGCGAGGTCGTGTGCGTGCCCGACCTCGTGTTCGAGCACGCCGAGACGGGCGAGGAGGTGTACCTCGAGTCGTTCGGCTTCTGGAGCCGCGACGCCGTGTGGGCGCGCGTCGAGCTCCTGCGCAAGGGCGCGCCGATCCCGGTGATCCTCGCCGTGTCGAAGCACCTCCGCGTGAGCGAGGAGGTCCTCGGCGACGACGACGCCGGCGAGCTCTACGTCTACGCGAACGTCCCGTCGCCGCGCGGCGTCCTCGAACGCCTCGAGCGGAGGCGCGCGAGCGGGCTCGCACCCGCGAAGCCGCGCATGCGCCGATAGGCGACGCGGCAGCCAAGAGGCCCCGACGAGGCTGGCTACGTACGCGGTGCCGCCCGCCGACGTCCGGGCGCCGGTGTGGTATCCGCAAACCAGGACAGGCCATGCCGAACCCCGACATCCGGTGGAAGCAGCGCTTTCAGAACTTCGACCGCGCGTTCGTCCTCTTGCGCGACGGGCTCGCATCGAAGCCGCTCGTCGAGTTCTCGGACCTCGAGCGTGAGGGCTTGATTCAGCGCTTCGAGTTCACCTTCGAGCTGGCGTGGAAGGTCCTGAAGGACTTCCTCGAGGAGAGCGGCGTCGTCATCACGCCCGTCACGCCGCGCGAGGTCCTCAAGTCCGCGTTCACCGCGCGGCTCGTCGACGACGGCCAGGTCTGGATCGACATGATGCTCGACCGAACCCGCCTGTCGCACGTGTACAGCTTCGAGGTCTTCACCTCCGTGCTCGAGGAGGTAGGCCGTCGATACCTGCCGGCCCTCGACCTGCTTCATGACGCCTTCTTCGCCCGGAGCCTCGCGCCCTGATCGACACCGGCCTCTCCGACCGGGATATCGCTGCGATCTGCGGCGTCCTGTCTCGACACCGCCAGGTCCAACGGGCCGTGCTCTTCGGCTCGCGGGCCAAGGGGACCGCGCGCAAGGAGTCCGACGTCGACCTCGCCGTCACGGGGACGGCCGATGATCGCGACGTCGAGGCGTTGATCCTCGACCTCGACGAGCTCCCGCTGCCCTACAAGTTCGACGTGAAGGATCTCGCTCGCATCCGCCACGCGAGCCTCCTCTCGCACATGCCCGCGTCGCCATGCCGATCTACGAACGTGGCGGCTGGTGAACCTCGGGTCGGCGGCGCGCGATTTTCGGTCTAGCATCCGACACATGGCCGACCCGGGCACCCGGTACTCGGCGCTGCGGAAGGATCCCGCGGCGTCGCCCGTCGGCATCGGCGCGTCGCGGCGCTGCACCACGTGCGGTGAGCAGTTCCCGCTCGATTTCGTCGTGTGCCCGAAGGACGCGACGGAGCTCGTGCTCGCGGGCTCCGGCGACGACCCGCTCATCGGCGAGATCATCAGCGGGACGTTCTGCATCACCTCGATGCTCGGCGAGGGCGGCATGGGCCGCGTGTACGTCGCCGAGCACGTGCGCCTGCCGCGCCGCTTCGCCATCAAGGTGATGCTCGAGGAGCTCCTCAAGTACCCCGACGCGCTCGCGCGCTTCGAACGCGAGGCGCAGGCCGTCGCGCGCGTGTCGAGCGAGCACGTGATCGAGGTCGTCGATCTCGTGCGCCTGAAGGACGGCCGGCCGTGCCTCGTGACGGAGCTGCTCGAGGGGCAGGAGCTCGGCGAGATGCTCGACGCGCACGGGCGCATGCCGATCGCCGCGGCGCTCACGGTCGCGCGTCAGGTGTGCCGCGGCCTGTCGGCGGCGCACGCGGTCGGCGTCGTGCACCGCGACCTCAAGCCGTCGAACCTGTTCCTCGTGAACCGCGCCGACGGGCAGCCCTTCGCGAAGATCCTCGACTTCGGCGTCGCGAAGCTCTCCGACGGCGCGAACCTGACGCGCACCGGAATGGTCGTCGGTACGCCCGCTTACATGTCGCCGGAGCAGGCGCGCGGCGACAAGGGCGTCGACGAGCGCGCCGACGTGTACTCGCTCGGCGCGGTCCTCTATCACATGATCACGGGCTCGCCGCCGTTCGGCAGCGCCGACGAGCCCGGCGTCGTGCTCACGCGCGTGCTCACGCAGGACCCGCAGCGGCCGCGCGAGCTCGTCGCCTCGATCCCCGAGGCGGTCGAGGCCCTCGTCATGCGCGCGCTCGCCCGCGACGCCGAGCGCCGGCCGTCGAGCACCGCCGAGCTCGAGTTCGAGCTCACCGCCCTCGAGCAGCCCGCGAGCAAGAAGGGCGGCGCCGACAGCGCGCGCGAGCCTGCGCGCCCGGCGATCGCGTCGGCCGAGACGATGCTCGCGCCCGTGTCCGTCGTCGAGCGCGCCGCGCCCGTCTCCGCGCCGCCGAGGTGGTCGCGCCTCGGCGCCGCGATCGCGATTGGCACGTTCGCGGCGGGCGTCGCAGCGACCGTGTTCGCGGCGGGCGCGGCCATGCTCCGCCTCTATGAGCCGCAGGCCGTGCTGCGTCCGACCGAGATCGCGATGCTCGCCGCCGTGTCGGCCGTGGCTGCGGCAGGCGTGGTCGGTGAGGGCGTGAAGCTCGTCTTGCGCCGCTGGCGAAGCGCGGCCGCCGCCGACAGCGTGGGCGGCGCCTTCGCCGGCTCCGCTTCGACGCTGCTCGGCTGCTCCGGCGTGCTCGCCGTCGCGTGGGCCGATATCAACGTCGTGACGTCGACGCCGCTCAATCCGCGCTTCTTGCCCTTGCTCGACGTGGTGGTGGCGACTCTGCCGCTCGTGCTCTCCGCGCTCGTCTTCGCGGTCATGCGCCGCGGCGCCCGCCGGGTGTCGTGAGAGCCTTCCCGTGTCGCTCGTCCCCGAAGCGCCGGCCCCCCGGGCGCCGCCGAACGCGAGGCCCCCGGCGTTGCGACGCCAGCAACGGCCTGGTAACATCGCCTACGGCTGTCGGCGATGCTCGCCGCAGCCGATCGAGTGAGGGGGCTATTCGATGCAACACGACGTGGACTCGCCGCGCCGCAAGAGCTCACCGCCGAGGTGGCTGCGCGGGCGCATTCTTCCTCTCGCCGCGTGCGTCGTCGTCTGCGCCTTCGTGGCGCCGGCCTTCATCCTCTCGTGCAGCTCGCGGGGCGCTGCACCGCCCGAAGAACTGGGCCTCGCGCAGCTCGCCCTCGGCGTGGGCGCCACGTGCACGACCGACGCGAGCTGCGGGACGGACTCGGCGTGCTGGGTGCTCGACGCAGACGGCGGTCACAAGGAATGCCACTGCTTGCCCGGGTACGTCGCGTGCGGCACCGCATGCGCGGACCTCGGGGGCGACCCGGCGAACTGCGGCCGCTGCGGGAAGACCTGCTCCGTCTACTGCTACCACGGCGAGTGCGATGCCCCGGTACCTCGACGCGAGCTCGTACACCGTCGCGCTCGGCACGACGCAGAACATCAGCGCCTACACTGCGGGGACGCACGCGAGCTGGGCGAACGAAGGCGCGCAGGAGTACAGCGTCAACAACGGT
>DASYCF010000805.1:0-14781 GCA_036500365.1 Byssovorax sp. | reverse complement strand
CGCCGCCGAGCGCGACGCGCTCACCGGCCTGATCCGCGCCGAGGGTGACGCCGTCGGCGACTGGTTCGCCCTCGGCGTCGGCCTCACGCCCACGGGCCCGCAGGCGTACGCGCGCGCCCCCGTGGTCGACTCCGAGAAGATGTCGAAGGCGCTCGCGGATCTGTTCGCGTTCGGCGAGAGCGACGCGGTGAAGTCGCGCCTCAAGGCGCGCGGCCTCGCGCTCACGACGAAGAAGACCGTCGTCGAGAACGTGCCCGGCGACGTGGAGCGCGTCCGCTTCGCCAAGGCGGAGGCGAGGCCAGAGAAGGCCGCGAAGGACGACAAGAAGGCCGCGGGCGCGAAGGCCGCTGCCGGCGCGAAGACCGCCGCAGACGCGCAGGCCGCGGGCGCGGCGCCCGGCGAACCGCGGCAGGGCGACGCGATCGACCTCCTCTATCAAGTCCAGAAGGACGAGGTCATCGCCGCCGTCGGCCTCGACGCGAAGCCCGCGTTCGACGCCGCCCTCAAGGCGAAGACGGAGGAGAACCTCGCTGGCGACGCGGCGGTCAAGGGGTTCCTCGGCGCCGTCGGCTCGCAGGCGACGTTCGTGTTGTTCGTCGATCCGGCGCGGCTCGTCGCGGCGCGCCTCGGAAAGCCGGCCCCGGGCCACGCGTCGCCGATGGTCCTCTCGTTCGGCAAGGCGGGGGCGGATCTGGTCGGCCGAATCGACGTCTCGAGCGCCGCCGTGCAGGAGCTCATCCGAGACCGCGGCGCGTTCTGACGCGCTATAACGAGAGACATGCGTGCTCTCGTCGGGGTGCTCTCGCTCGTCGCCCTCACGGCGTGCGGAGGGAGCGGCAAGGACTGGGTGCAGCAGCTCCCGTCCGAGAACTCTCCCGTCCCCGAGCCGGGGTGGAACGCAGGCGGCCCGCTCGAGGAGCGCGCGCCTCCGCCGGTCGAAGACGACCTCGACGCCGGCCTGCGGACGCTGCCGTCGACGCGGGGCGAGCCAGGCGAGGAGGAGGCGACGCGGATCTCCCTCACGGGCGACGGGCGCGCGCACATCCGCGCGCCGAAGGGGGGCGGCGCGATCGTCGCGGACGACCTCTTCCGGAACACCTACTACGACTTCCCGCGCGAGGGCCTCGGCGCCAAGGACGCGACGGTGTTCGACGCCGCGTGTACGCCGATCTCGAAGGTGACGCGCGCCTTCCACGATCAGGTCTGCGTGCAGGGGAGCGGCCGCCTCGCCTCGGGGGCGACGGTGAGCTTCGCGAAGCGCGAGTGCTCGTGCGCCGAGGTGTGCCCGCGCACCGGTCAGCAAATCTGCTTCGAGCGCCTCGACCCCGCCGTCTACCCGTCGGGCCGCGGCGCGACGGGCAAGGCCATCACGCCGCTGCGCACCGTCGCCGTCGACACGAGCGTCATCGCGCTCGGAACGGTCGTGTTCATCCCCGAGCTGGCGGGGCTCCCCCGCCCGGACGGCTCGCGCCACGACGGCTGCTTCATCGCGGAGGACCGCGGCTTGCGTGTTCAGGGTCGCCAAGTGGACGTGTTCACGGGAGACCCCGCGATCACGGCGAAATGGAACAGGCTGTACCCGTCGAACCGGGGTGTTCACGTGCGCATGGACGAGCCCCGCTGTCGATCCGTACAGGGCCGGGTCGTCGCCCCGCGGTGAGCGAATTGGTGGTACTTTTTCTGGCTCACCGAATTCCATGACGTCTTCGCGCGGCCTCGTCCCCGAGATGCCCAACTCGTCTCCTTCTGCCGCCCAGTCGAGCGGTGGAGACGAGAAGGCGCGCGCGCGCGCCCGCGTCGGGATGACCATCAACGCCAAGTGGCGCCTCGACGCGCTGCTCGGCGTCGGCGGCATGGCGAGCGTCTACGCGGCGACGCACCGGAACGGCTCGCGCGCCGCGCTCAAGATCCTGCACACCGAGTTCGCGCGCGACCCCGGCATCCGCGATCGCTTCCTCCGCGAAGGCTACGTCGCCAACCGGATCGACCACCCCGGGCGCGTCGCCATCCAGGACGACGACGTCACCGAGCAAGACGAGCCGTTCCTCGTCATGGAGCTGCTCGAGGGCGAGACGGTGCAGCAGCTCTGGAAGCGGAAGAACCGAAAGGTGCCGCCGGTCGAGGCGCTCGGCATCGCCGCCGACATCCTCGAGACGCTGACGGGCTTCCACGCGGAGGGCATCGTCCACCGCGATCTCAAGCCCGCGAACATCTTCGTCACGCGCGAGGGCGTGGTGAAGCTCCTCGACTTCGGCGTCGCCCGCATGCGCGAGGCCGGCGGCGACAAGACGCGCGCCGGCACCGCGCTCGGCACGCCGAGCTTCATGGCGCCCGAGCAGGCGATGGGCCTCGCCGACGGCGTCGACGGCCGCGCCGATCTGTTCTCCGTCGGCGCGACGCTGTTCGCGCTCATGAGCGGGCAGCGCCTGCACCAGGGCCGGAGCGACAACGAGGCGTTCATCCTCGCCGCGACGACGCCAGCGCCCTCGCTCGCGCGCGTCGCCGCCGACCTCCCGGTCGAGGTCATCGCCCTCGTCGACAAGGCGCTCGCGTGGGACAAGCGCGCGCGCTTCGCCGACGCGGCCGAGATGCGCGACGAGGCGCTGCGCGTCATCCACCTGCTCGGCGGCGAGATGCCCGGCGAGCGCGGCGCGCGCGGCGCTCCCGCGAGGCGCGGCCCCGAGGTCGACGTCGGCGCGCCGATCGTCGAGGAGCTGCGCGACGGCGCCGACGAGGCGGATCTCGATCCCAACGATCCGGCCGTGCAGCGGCTCGTCGACGTGTTCCGTCGCCTCGAGCGCCTCATCCCCGCGGTGCGGCACTACGGCTGGGCGCACCCGGAGGCCGACGGCAAGCTGCGCGCGACCTTCCAGGGGATCATCGAGTCGCTGCGCGCGGACCCGCAGGCCTTCCACTGGAAGCTCACGCCGTACGCGTTCACGCACCGCGGGCCGATCGTGTGGGAGCCGACCGCCCCGCTCGACTCCGTGCCGTACAACCTCTTCGCTGCGGGCATCCGGCGCGTCCATCTGCTCCCCGGCTTCACCGAGGACGAGCTGCGCGCGCTCGTCGCCGTGATGATGCTCGACCCGTCGCACGACCTCGCGCCCGAGGACGACGTCGCCGCCGCGCTCTGGGAGAGGCGCCTCGATCACGTGCGCTACGACGCGATCAACGTGTTCGCCGAGGGCGACGCCGCCGATCGCGAGGCGTTCTGGAACGAGGCCGACGACGTCGAGGCGATCGCGCGGCGCTCGACCGAGGAGAAGGCGAACCGCGTCGAGGCGATGGCGATGGCGATCGCGACCGACGGCGGCGCGCTCGTCGCCGCGCGCTCGGCCGCCGCCGCGCTGGCGCTCGATCCGGTGGCGAAGCGCGCGCTCGGCGCGCAGCTGGCGATCTCGCCCGAGCGGTGGAGCGAGCGCTACATCGACGTCCTCGCCGACGCGGTGCTCGACGCGCGCAAGCGCAAGGATCTCGACCTCGTGCTCGAGCCGCTCGACGCGTCGACGCGCGAGCTCATCCTCGAGCGCAAGTTCGAGCTCGTCTTCCAGATGTGGGACTCGCTGTCGAAGGCGCTCGAGGCGTACGCGCCGAAGCAGAGCGCCGCTGCGGTGAAGGCCGACGTCGCCGCCGGCATGTTCTCGCCCGAGACGGTGAAGCTCCTGATCCGCGAGGCGGTGCGCGCGACGCCGCCGGGCCAGCCCGAGCTCTCGCGCGTCGATCTCGACCGGCTCACGGCGGATTTTTCCCCTGTGCTCTCCGGCTTCGGTCCGACGCACCTCGGGGTGGTGCTCGACCTCGTGCCGATCGTCACGCACGAGCCGCTGCGTCAGGCGCTCGTCGCATACGTCGAGCGGAGCATCGTGGGGCGCGAGGCAGAGGTCGTCGATCGGCTCGTGCGGCTCGATCTCGCGACCGCGCGGCCGATCCTGCAAGGCCTCGCGCAGTCGCGGAGGCCCGGCGCGGTCGACGCGCTGCGACGGGTCGCCGCGACCGGAGGCCCCGGGCACCGCTGCGAGGCGACGGCGCTCCTGGCGCATACGCCGGAGCAGCTCCGCGACGACCTGCTCGCGCTGACCGAGAACCAGGATCCGGGCGTCCGCGCGGCGGCGCTCCGCGCGCTCGCGCAGCACCAGGTGCGGGCGGCCGGGCCGTTGCTCGTGCGCCGCGTGCAAGACCCGTCGTTCCACCAGCTGCCGGTCGACGAGCGCCGCGAGATCCTCCGCGCCCTGTTCGCGCTGCACCTCGCGCGCGCCGAGTCTTTGTCGGTCGAGATCCTGAACAAGCACAGCCTCCTCGGCACCGACGACGCGACGGAGCAGACGCGCGCGATCTGCGCGGAGCTCCTCGGGGCGAATTCGAACTCGAGCGAGGCCCTCGAGGCGGTGCTCGGCGGCCTCAAGCGGCGCTGGTGGAACAGCCAGCTCCTGCGCGACGCGGCGACGATCGCGGCGGACGCCATCGCGGCGCGGCTCGGCAAGCGGATCTCGCCAGCCGGGGAGCTCGTCTCGTGACGCAGGCGAACCCCGCGGGCCTCGCCGCCGACAACGCGCAGCTCGACCTCGTCAACGTGGCAGGAGAGGTCGCGCGCCGCGCGCAGTCGCGCGAGCTCGGCGCGAGCGTGGTGACGGCGCTCTTTCGCCTCGTGAAGCTGGCGACGCTGCACGCGCTCGACAACCAGGCCGTCATTCGACAGATCGACGACACCGTGCTGCTCGTCAACGAGTACGGCGCGCGCACCGAGCACAACGTGTCGATCCTCTTCGCGCACGGCTCCGTGTTCGTCGGCGGTCAGCTCCTCCGCGCCAACCGCGGCATCTACGAGGGCGCGCTCGAGCTCGGCGACATCCTCGCGAAGGTCGGCGCCGCCGAGCTCGGGATCATGCGCGACGTGAAGGCGCAGGACTTCTATGCGTTCGTGTCGGCGATGGCAGAGGCGCTGCGCAACCCGCGGCCGCCGCGCGTCGAGCGACCGTCGCCTCGCATCCGCCTGCGCGGCCTCTCGGCGTCGGCGCTCGGCCGCGAGGTCGCCGTCGAGCGCGCCGACTCGCGCGAGGATCCGCGCGCCGTGATCGCGCGCACGTACGCGTCGGCGATCGTCATCATGCGCCGCTTCCTCGAGGCGATGCGCAAGGGCCGCTACGAGCTCCCTCAGCGCGTGAAGCGCGTCGCGCAGCGCCTCGTCGATCTCAGCGCGGGCGAGACGCCGGCGTTCCTCGGCGTCACCTCCGTACGCAACCAGAACCACGACGACGCCGGGCGGGCGGTGAACTCCGCGATCCTCGCGCTCGCGATGGCGCGACAGGTCGACGAGGATCCGATCGTGCTGTCGCGCATCGCCATGGCGGCGCTGCTCGCGGACTGCGCGCGCGCCCGCATCGCCGGCATCGTCGGCCAGACCGAGACGGCGATCGTGCCGAAGCTCTCGGAGTACCAGGACGACGAGGTGCCCGCGGGCACCGCCGTGGTGCTCACCGCGCTCGGCCGCGTGAACGAGCCGAGCATCGTGCGAACGGTGCTCACGTACGAGGCGCACTGGGTGCGGCGCGAGGAGCGGATCGGTCCGCTCTACCGCGGCCTCCGCGCGCCCACCTTGCAGGCACGCATCCTCGCGACCGCGCGCGCCTTCAACGATCGCGTGACGCCGAGCACCGGCGAGGCGCCCGTCGCCGCCGACGAGGCGATCGAGGCGCTCGAGCGCGAGGCGAACGACAACGTCGATCGGACCGTGCTCAGGCTGCTCGTCGGCGCGCTCGGCCTGTTCCCCACGGGCACGTTGGTCGAGCTGTCCACGGGCGAGGTGGCGCTCGTCGTGCACACGCCGACGAACCCCGCGCAGTACTCGCAGCCGAAGGTGCGCGTGGTGCTCGACGCGAGCGGCGCGTCGCTGCCCCGGCCGATCGAGATCGACCTCGCGCAGCGGCCGCGCCAGGGCGAGCCGCCGCGTCACATCCGGAGGGTCGTCGCGACGTCGGACGATCCAGCGGCCGCGGCGCTGCGCGCTTCGGCCACGGCGGCGCCGCTCGACGCGACGGTGCGGCCGCCGGGGGCGAGCGGCGTCGTGCGCGGCGGTGGCCGGGGCGGCGACGGCTCGGGCGTACACTCGGGCGAGCTCAGCGCGATGACGCCGCACAGCAGCGAGGCCTCACGCGCGCCGCTCTCGTCGCCGTGGACGCCCTCGCCGGGCAGCGTCTCGAGCGGTCATCACTCCGTCGTGCCGACGCTGACGAGCGCAGCCGGATCGGGCAACCGAGAGGACTCCAAAGCGACGCGCCCGGCGCCCGCGCGGGGCCTCGCGCAGGGCGGCAGGGTGAACATCGTCGAGGTCGAGGAGCTCGACGAGGACGCGCTCGAGGACGCCGAGGGCGCGGTCGAGAACGCGACGCGCGCGATGTCGGCGGACGACAGGCTGCGGCTGCTCGGCGGCCGGATCGACGACGAAGAGACGTCACCGAACGACAGGTCGAGCGCGCTCCCGCCGCGCATCTCGACCCTCCCGGACGCGGCGCGCGATCCGCGGGTCTCGGCCACCGTGCGCCCGCAGCGCGCCATCGCGGCGCAGGCGCAGCAGCCCGCGGCGCAGGCCGCGCCGCCGTCTTCGCGCCGGAAGCCGACCGCGGAGGGCACGCTGTCGAAGACGCCGCTCGTGCACCTGCTCGTCTACATGCTGGACCAGCGGCTCACCGGGACCACGCTCTTCACCGAGCCGGGCGGCGCCGAGCACGCCGTCCTGTTCGAGGACGGCGCCCCTGCGAAGGTGAGGTCGGGCGTGCTCGTCGCGCCGCTCGACCGCGTCATCCTCGAGCACGGCCTCCTCGACGAGGCGACGCTCAGCAAGTCGCTGATCGAGGTCTCGAAGCGGCGCGTGCTCCACGGCCGGTACCTCGTGTCGCAGGGCCTCCTCGAGCGCGAGGTCGTGGTCGAGGTGCTCCGCCTCCAGCTCGTGAAGAAGCTCGCGCACCTGTTCGAGCTGCCGCAAGAGACCAAGTACGCCTACTACGCCGGCGAGAACCTCATCGCCGACTACGGCGGACCCGAGCTCTTGCCCGTCGAGCCGCTCGCCGTGATCATGTCGGGCGTGCGCTCGCGCGCCGGCGACGCGGTGGTCGACGCGACGCTCGGGCGCGTCGCGGGCCGGCCGCTCGCGCTGCACAACGACGCGGAGGTGCGCCGGTTCGAGCTGCACCGCGACGAGGCGGCCGTCACGGACCTCCTGCGCGGCAGGCGCATGTCCGTGTCCGAGCTGATCGACGCCGGCGTCGCGCAAGAGCGCGTGGTGAAGACGACGCTGTACGCGCTCGCGATCACGCGCTCGCTCGACCTCGGGGCGGGTGGGCGTTCGCCCGTCGGCATCGGGCGCCCGGCGATCGAGCCGCCGCACGTGCGCGGAGCGAAGCGCGTCGCGCCAGCCGCCGCCGCCTCGACCGACGAGTCGCCGTCGCAGGTCAACGCCTCGCGCGCGCGCACCGGCTTCGGCCTGGGCTTCGGACGCCCGGTGACGAGCGCGGACGCGCCGCCGTCGTCGCAGCGCCCGGCGCCGCAGGCGCGACCGCGCGAAGACGGCCCGGCGCACCGGCCGACGACCAAGCTGCGCCGACCCACTGATCTGAACACGGACCTCGGTCCGACGTCGCCCCGCACGCCGATCTCCGTCGAGATGTCGCCGCCGCCGGCGTCGGCGCGCGCGCCCGTCGCGCTCGACCCGCCGCGGGCTCGAGCGCCGATCGCCGTCGAGCAGCCGGGCGCTCGCGCGCCCATCGCGATGGACCCGCCTGCGGCGCGGGCCGCGCCGACCCGTGAACCGCCGCCGCCTCCGCGTCCGCCCGTGGCCGCGCCCGCCACGCCGACGAAGGTGCCGCCCGCGCCGCCGAAGCCGTCACCGCCCACGAAGGCGACCGAGGCGCCCAAGTCGACGGCCGCGCCCGGGAGTCGCCGCTTCGAGATCGAGCAGCGCGCGGCCACGATCGACGCGCAGAACCACTTCGAGCGCCTCGGCGTCGCGCTCGACGCGTCGCCGGACCAGGTGCAATCGACCTACTTCGGCCTCGCCAAGGCGTGGCACCCCGATCGGCTGCCCGACGACCTCAGCGACCTGCGCCCGCAGGTCGCGCGCGTGTTCGCGAAGCTGAACGAGGCCTTCCAGATCCTCAACGATGCGAAGAAGCGGGCGGACTACCGGCGCATCGTCGATCAAGGCGGCGGCAAGGGCGAGGACGACGAGAAGATCCGCCAGGTCGTGGACGCCGCGCTCTCGTTCCAGAAGGCGGAGGCGCTGCTCAAGAAGAACGACCTCGTCGGCGCCGAGCAGCTCGCGCAGGCCGCCGTGCGCGGCGACCCGGAGCAGCCCGAGTACCTCGTGCTCTACGTGTGGATCCAGGCGATGCGGCGCGGCGATCCGCCGCCGTTCCCCGAGGGCGGCACCACCACGCACTTCGACGACCTCATCCGTCCGCTCGACGGCGTGCTCTCGAAGGAGCCGCGGTTCGAGCGCGCGCTCTTCTATCGTGGCTCGCTGCTCAAGCGCGCGGGGCGCACCGAGAAGGCGATCCGCGATTTTCGCGTCGCCGCCGAGATCAACCCCAAGAACATCGACGCCGTGCGCGAGGTGCGCCTCTACGAGATGCGCAAGCGCGGCGGCGCGGCGCAGAAGGGCGGCGCGACGCAGCCCCCGGGCGAGGGCGGCGGCCTGCTCGGAAAGCTCTGGAAGCGGTGAGCCGCAGCGTCAGCCAGCGAGGAGCCGGGCGACGCGCAGCGCCTCCTCGGTCGACTCGAGCGCGCGGCGCTCGTTCGTGATGATGCGCCGCATCGTCGCATAGAGCGCGGGGATGAACGCGGCGCCGGTGAGCGCCGTCAGCGCGGGCGGGATGCCGATGAGCGCGATGCCCGGCACGCAGCTCGCGAGCACGACGAGCCCGAGCGACGTCCACCCACGCTCGAGGAGCGGCAGCCCGACCAGCGGATCGCCGACGAGCCTCGCGCCGTAGCGACCGGCGAGGTAAGCGAGCACGCAGTGGCAGTGCCCGACGATCGCGAAGCTGATGACGATCCAGGTGTCGAACGTCCGCATGGAGTCGAACGGCTCGCGCAGGAAGAACGACCAGAACGCGAGGTGGATGGTCAGCGGCGCGAGCAGCGAGACCGCGACCATCGGCAGCACGGCAGCCGAGATCTCCAGGCCGTGGCCCGCCCGCGGAGGCTTGGCGCCGGCGATCCGCGCGATGTCGTGGTGCAGGTCGCCCGTGAGCCGCGGCGGCCCGCCCGCGCGAGACGCCACGATCCCGAAGGCGACGCGCGCGACGGCCCACGCGACGAGCGCGGCCGCCCACGTGCCGAGCAGGACCGCGCCGAGCTCTCCCCCGCGCAGCCCCGCGAGCGCGCAGCCGACCATCGCCGCCGCGCCCGCGATTCCGACGGCGCCGAAGGTCGCCCGACCCGCGCGAGCGGCGACGACGTGCGCGACGAGGCGAGCGAGCGGCAGCTGTCGCGCGCGGTCGACCAGCAGGTCGGCGAGGCGCTCGCGCGGGAACGGGAACGGGTCGCGGTAGCCGCCCGTGCCGACGAGGCTCGCGGGCGTGAGCTCCCACGCGGCGTGGGCTGTCTGGGTCGCGGCGCTCGTCCGGAGGAGGCTCGCGACACGCACGACAGGAAGTGTGCGCCGAATCCCAACCTCGGCAAGCCGCGCTGCCTCGACGCGGTGCGCGATGGCGATCGAGCTACGCGCGCGCCCAGCCGGTTTCGGCGCGGCGCGCCGCGCCTTCGCGTTCGAGCTTCACGAGGTGCGCCTCGAGGCTCAGCGAGGCGATCGGATGGAGCGCGGCAGGCGTGTCGGCGTAGACCTCGAGCACGAGATCGTCGACCGGGCGCGGCTGGTCGCGGAGCGCGGCGAGCGCCTTCGCCTCGCGCGCGAGGCGGTGCGCGACGTACCCGCGGAAGAGCGCCGTCGGCGCGCCGATCGGCGCGCCGTGCGCCGGCAACGCGATCGCGGCGTCGAGCAAAGCGAGCCGCTCGAGCTCGACCAGGTAGCGCTGCATGTCGCCGCCGTCGGGCTCGATGAGGATCGTGCCCTCGCTCGCGACCATGTCGCCGACGACGATCACGCCCGCGGCCTCGTCGAGCAGGCACACGTGGCCGCGCGCGTGACCGGGCGTGAACAGCACGCGGAGCTTCACGCCGCCGTCGAGCTCGATGACGTCGCCCTCGTCGAGGTGCCGCGCGATCGGCAGATCGGGCAGCAGCGCGGCCGTGTTCGCGTGCGCCCAGAGGGGGACGCCGAGCTCGCGCGCGAAGAGCGCGGCGCCGCCGACGTGATCGGCGTGGTGGTGCGTGAGGACGATCGCCTGCACGCGTCGGCCTGCGCGCTCGAAGCCGCGCGCCCAGTCGAGCCACGCGGCGCGCTCGTCGTCGTACGGCGTCGCCGGCTCGACGAGCACGACCTCGCGATCGCCGAGCGCGTAGCTGTTCGTGTGCGTCGCCGGCGGCAGCGTGGGCGTGCGCGCGGGGAAGAGCTCGACCCCGCGCGCGATCGTGCGCGGCCGCTCCACGCGGCTCAGCGCTCGACGACGACGGCGACGGCCTCACCGCCGCCGATGCACAGCGTCGCGAGCCCGCGCTTCTTGTTCTGGTCCTTCATCGTGTGGAGCAACGTCGTGAGGATGCGGGCGCCGCTCGCGCCGATCGGGTGGCCGAGCGCGACCGCGCCGCCCCGCACGTTGACCTTCTGCGGGTCGAGCCCAGCGAGCTGGTTCACCGCGAGCGCGACGACGGCGAACGCCTCGTTCACCTCCCAGAGATCGATCTGGTCGACCGTGAGATGGAGCTTCGCGAGCGTGTTCTTGATCGCGACGGCCGGCGCCGTCGTGAACCACTCGGGGGCCTGCGCGGCGCCGCCGTAGCCGACGATGCGCGCGATCGGCTCGAGCTTGTGCGCCTTCACGGCCTGCTCGCTCGCGAGGATCAGCGCGCTCGCGCCGTCGTTGATCGAGCTCGCGTTCGCAGCGGTGATCGTGCCGTCCTTCGCGAACGCCGGCTTCAGCGTCGCGAACTTCTCGGGCTTGCCGTTCGGCGGACCCTCGTCGTCCTTCACGATCAGCGCGTCGCCCTTCTTCTGCGGGACGGCGACGGGCTCGATCTCGGCGGCGAAGAGGCCCTCCTTCTGCGCCGACAGGGCGCGGCGAAAGCTCTCCTTCGCGTACTCGTCCTGCGCCTCGCGGCTGAACTTGTACTCCTTCGCGCACTGCTCGCCGCACGCGCCCATGTGCACGTTGCCGTAGGGGTCCCAGAGGCCGTCGTGGATCATGCCGTCGAGGAGCGTCGTGTTGCCCATGCGCGCGCCGCTGCGGGCCGCGGGCATGTAGTAGGGCACGTTCGACATCGACTCCATCCCGCCGACGACGACGACGCCTTCGTCGCCGAGGGCGACCGTCTTCGCGCCGAGCACGACCGCCTGGAGGCCCGAGCCGCAGACCTTGCTGACCGTCGTCGCCGGGACGGTGTTCGGGATCCTCGCGTAGATCGCAGCCTGGCGCGCGGGCGCCTGGCCGATGCCCGCCGAGAGCACGTTGCCGAAGAAGACCTCGCCGACGGCGTCGTGCGCGAGCTTCGCGCGCTTGAGCGCGCCCTCGATCGCGACGGCGCCGAGGCGGGGCGCGGCGATGGACGAGAGCGAGCCGAGGAACGAGCCGATCGGCGTGCGCGCGGCGGCGACGATGTACACGGGGACGGGGAGCGACATGGGACCTCCGGGGCGCGGACGCGCTTGCCTCTTCGATTACCGCGGCGCGCGCGGGGTCGCAACGTGCCGGCGCGGCGGCGCCACCGGCGTGGTGTCTCGCTCGGCGTGCTCGACGCCTCGCTCGCGTCGCGCGCGTCGTGCTACGGCCCGCGCATGATCGAGCACGCGATCGGGCGCATCCTCCACCACGTGGCGACGAAGCGCGGCGGCGACGCCGTGCGCGCGGCCGACGGATCCTTCCGCGTCGAGATCCTCGAGGACCTCGAGCGCGAGGACGCGGCCAAGCTCGCCTTCACCGATCGCTTCGTGGTCGCCGACGGGCGCGTCACCGAGATCACGTGCGACGCGCCCATCGCGAAGTACACGCTCGAGCAGTCCGCTGTCGTCGCCGGATTCCAGCGCGAGGTGACCGAGGCGCTCGCGCGCGAGCTCGTCACGTTCGCCGCGTTCGCCGACGTCCAGCGCTTCCTCGAGGATGCGCTCGACGCCGAGTCCGAGGGCGACATGACGACGATCTTCCTCGGCGACCGCGCGCACGACGGGGGAGAGGTCGACGACGAACCCATGACGGTCATGGCGTCGTGCATCGACGTCGCCGGCGAGCCGTGGATCAGCCTGTCGACGCCGTTCGTCGACGACGTCGACCCCGAGTGGCTCCTCGAGAAGAACGGCGAGCTCACGCACGTGCACTTCGAGTCGTTCGAGGGCTCGCCGAGCCTCGCCGCGGCGACTCCGCTCGCGATCACGACGGGCCAGCGCCTCGTGGAGCTCGTGCACGACCTCGCGACCACCGCGGATTTTTTGGTCGAGGAGCTCCTCGACGGCGGCGGCGAGCCCGTGTCCGACGAGTTCCCCGCCTGACGTCAGAAGCGGACGAGGTGTCCGGCGCGCAGCGCGAAGAGGACGACCACGCCGAGCAGCATGACCAGGAGCGCGACGAGCGCGGCGCGAGCGACGCCCCGCGGCTCGAGCTCGTCGGGCACGGGCGCCGAGAGCTGCATCGGGAGCGTCGGCTCGACGGTCGCTTCCACGACCTCGCGCGACGGCTCGGGTGCGCGCTCGATGACGCCGAACGTCGACGGGGTCATCACGTCGCAGGGATCGTCGTCGTCGACGGCGACGAGCGCGCTCGGGACCGGCGCGACGGTCGGCGGCGCCGGCACCGACAGCGCCTCGATGCGCGCTGCCGGGCCCTTCGCGAGCGCGCGCAGCACGCGCTCGCCGGCGCGGCGCGGGCCCCACACCTCGGCGCCGAAGTGCTCGGCGAGCCAGGCGCCGAAGCGGAGCGGGCTCGCGACGAGGCGCGCCTTCATCGCGAGCTCGTCAAGGTCGGCGAGCATGACGGCGGCGCTCGCGTAGCGCGCTTCGCGATCGCGCTCGAGGGCGCGGCGCGCGATCGCGAGGAGCTCGGCCTCGTGCGGGAGGCCGCGCGCCGGCACGTCGGGGATCTCGGCGCGCTTGGCGAGCTCGAGCAGCGGCTCGCCGTCCTTCGCCTTGTAGAGGCGTCGACCGGCGAGGAGCTCCCACAGGACGATGCCGGCGGCGAACACGTCGGCGCGCGCGTCGAGCGCCTCGCCGCGTGCCTGCTCGGGGCTCATGTAGCCGGCCTTGCCCTGGATGAGCTCGCTCACGGCGGGCTCCGCGAGCGCGTTCGCGCGCGCGATGCCGAAGTCGCAGAGCTTCACCTCGCCCTCGAACGAGAGGAGCACGTTCGACGGCGACACGTCGCGGTGGATGACGGGGCACGCGAGTCCGGACTCGCCCTTGAACCGGTGCGCGTACGAGAGCGCCTTCAGCGTCTCGCCGACGATGCGCAGCGAGAACTCGACGGGGACCGGCACCGAGGCCTTCGCGCAGCGGCGGAGCATCTCGCGGAGGTCGACGCCCTCGACGTACTCCATCGCGATGAAGAGCGCGCCGTCGCGCCCGAGGTCCTCCACCTTCACGACGTTCGCGTGGTCGAGGCGCGCGGCGATCTTCGCCTCGGAGACGAGCATGTCGGCGAAGTGCTGGACGTGCGCGAGCTCGGGCAGCACCTCCTTGATGACGACGAGGCGGCTCGCGCCGAGGTCGGTCGCGGCGCTCGCGAGGAAGATGTCGGCCATGCCGCCCCGCCCGATGTGCCAGAAGAGCGTGTAGCGGCCGATGCGTTGGGGGAGCGCGCGGCCCGTGCGCGACGGGCGCGGCGTCTTCGCGGCGGCTCGGACCTCGCCTCGCGCGGAGACGACGGGGAGCCTCGCTGCGGGCGCGTCGGCTTGCGGCTCGTGCTGCACGCCCGCGATCTCGCAGAGCCGCGCCGCGTGGGCCAACTCTTGGGCGCGCCGCGCGCCGGCGGCCGCGCGTTTTCAGGTTCCGTCGACCCGCTCGCCGTGCGATGCCGCGGCCCGCGCGCGCGCCGCGTGAGGCACCTCGATGGACATCCCGCGCCACATCTTCCGTGAGTACGACATCCGCGGCGTCGCCGACGTCGACCTGTCCGACGCGCTCGCGTTCGCCCTCGGGCACACGTTCGCGGCCGGCCTCGCGCCGGGTGCAGACGGACGCAGGCGCGTGGCCGTCGGGCGCGACGGGCGCCTCTCGAGCACGCGCCTCTACGCGGCGCTCACCTCGGGGATCCTGGCGTCGGGAGCCGACGTGCTCTGCGTCGGCATCGGGCCGACGCCGATGCTCTATTTCGCCGCGCATCACCTCGCGACCGAGGGCGCGATGATGATCACCGCGAGCCACAACCCGGGCCCCGACAACGGCTTCAAGATGATGCGCGGGACGGCGTCGTTCTACGGCGCCGACATCCAGGCGCTCGCGACCGCGCTCGAGGCGATCGACGGCGCGCCCGCCGCGTCCGGCCCCGCGGGCGACCTCCGCGAGCACGACGTCCGGCCCGCGTACATCGAGTCCGTGCGGAGCTCGAGCCGCCTGCCCGAGGCCGCGCGGAAGCTCCGCATCGTCGTCGACGGCGGCAACGGATCGGCCGGTCCGCTCGGCATCGCGACCCTGCGCGCCCTCGGCTTCGAGCCCGACACGCTCTTCTGCGACATCGACGGGCG
>DASYCF010000804.1:0-3940 GCA_036500365.1 Byssovorax sp. | reverse complement strand
GTCGAGCTCCTCGACGAACAGCGTCAGGTTCGCGCGGAGCTCGGTGCCCATGAGCTCGACCGTGGCGCCGATGCGCACGCCGGGCGGCGCCGCGTCGATCTCGACCTCCTTCGGCGCCTTCTTGCCGCCGCCGAACTCGCGGACGAAGTAGCGCAGGGCCTGCATCGGCACGCCGAAGCGGCCGCCGACGGCGCCGCGCACGACGCGCCAGATCTCCTCGGGGTGCTGCTTCAGGTACTCGCCCGCGTCGCGGAGCAAGAGCTTCGGGTTCGGCTTCGGCATAGAGGGACGCGGAGAGTGCCGACACGCGCGGCGCGGCGCCACACGATTCGCACGACGCGTTGCGGCGGACGCTACTCGGCGGCGACCTGCTGCTGCTCCTTGGCGCCCCTCGACTCCTCGATCGACGGGGGCGCGACCTCCGGGACGACGCCGCCGATCTGCCGGTGGAGCTCGCGCACCGCGTCGAACGTGCGATCGCGGAGATCGGCCACGCGGACGGCCTCGCGGCCCTCGCTCATCGGCGGGATGGGCGCGCCGATCTTCACGCGGACGACGCGCATGCGGCCGTCACCCGAGTCGATCGCGCCCTTCTTCATGAGCCGGTGCGTGCCCTCGAGCGCGACGGGGACGACGGGCGCGTTGGCGCGCACCGCCGCGTAGAAGCCGCCGTTCTTGAACGGCCGGATGACGCCGTCCTCGCTCCGTGTGCCCTCGGGGAAGACGAGCAGCGGCTTCTTCTTCTCGAGCACCTCGACGAAGCGGGCGATCACCTCGGCCGCGGCGCGCGAGCCCTGCTTGCGATCGACGGGCACGTGCCCCGCGAGCTGGAGGTGCCAGCCGAGGAACGGGATCTTCATGAGCGAGCGCTTCGCCGCCCACTTGAAGTCGTGCGGGAGCACGCCGCCGAGCACGAGGATGTCGAGCAGGCTCTGGTGGTTCGTGCAGTAGACGAACGGAGGGTCGATGACCTGCTCGACGCCCTCGGCGCGGACCTCGATGTTCAACGCGCGCGCGCTCGACCGACACCAGTTGCGCATCGCCCAGAGGCTCGCCGAGCGATCCTTCGTGAGCGGGCCGAGCGTGAGCGACACGGTCCCGTACGCGATGGTGCGCGAGGCGAAGGGGACCCACTGCCGCGTGGCGCGGATGGCAGCGTTCACATCCATGCTCTGCTAAATATCACCGCTCTTCGCCGATGAAAACGCGTAGCAGGTTGCGCACCGCCGCGTAGCGTCCGCGTCAATCGAGCGGCTGCATGGCGAGGCCCCAGCCGACGACGGCCGGGCGGCCGGCGCGCTCGAACTTGACCGTGAAGACGCCCTGCTCGTCGGCCGTGACGACGACGGCGCGCCGCATCGCGCCGACGCTCTCGGCCCACACCGTCGCGCCGACCTTCGGGTTGAACCTCACGGGGATGGGCTTGAGCTGCGCCTCGTCGACCTTTTGCGCGGCGCCGGCGAAGCCGAGCGCGAGCCACTTCTTCACGCCGCCCTCGGTGAACGGCGAGACGAGCAGCACGTGCCGCCAGGTGTCGCCGTCGTGCCACGCGGCGTAGCTGCCGGCCGCGAGCCCGTCGACCTGCCGCAGGAAGCGCGCGTGCTTGAGCGCGACCTCGTGCGCGCGCGCGTCGAGGTCGGTGAAGCGGACGAGCGTCTTGTCCTTCGCGAGCTTCGTGACGACCGCGTGCTTGAGGACGCCGCCGTGCTCGGTGACGACCGCGTCGCCGGGCCGCACCTTCGCGTCGTCGGGCACCGGGATGACGTAGCCCGCGTGCACCTTGTACGGCGGTCCGCCGCGGCCCTCGATGATCACGTCGTCGCCGTCGAGGCCGAGCGCGGTCGCCGCATAGAGGACGAGGCTCGAGCCGGGCTTCGCCGTCGCCAGCATGAGGTCGCTCGGCGCGAAGACGCGCTTGCCGGGGTCGAGCGCGAGGCGGCGCGCCGGCAGGTGCAGCGGGTTCGGGTCGCCCGGGGGCGGCGCCTCCGCGGGCGCGCGGCTCGACGACGCGCTGGCGCCCGACGCCGTCGCGGCCCCGCTCGCCGCCGCGCCCGGCCCGCGCTGCCCCCCGACCGCGGTGTCGCCGTGATCCGTGGGCGACGCGCTCGGCGACGGCCCGGGCGCCGCCGACGTCCCGCAAGCGGCGAGCGCGAGGCAGAGGACGGCGGCGCGCGAGGTGGGCATCGTGAGCGCGCGATCGGCTCACGAACGCACGGCGATTGCAACACGAGCTGCGTCACGGCGCGCTCTGATACCGTCCGCGCGCATGACGCCGACCGCGTTCTCACGCGCCGAGCTCCTCGACGCGCGCGTGGCGCTCTACGGCGAGCGCCGCGTCGTCCGCTTCCAGGACGTCGACGCCGCCGGCATCGTGTTCTACCCGCGCATCCTCGAGATGTTCAGCGACGCCTACGTGGCGACGTTCGCGGCGCGGGGCTTCGATCTGCCGCGCGCGCTGCGCAAGGATCCGGTCGTGCTCCCGCTCGCGCACGCCGAGGCGGATTTTCTCGCGCCGCTGCGCTTCGGCGATGTGGTCGACGTCGAGGTCGTGGCGGCGCGCGTCGGGGAGGCGTCGTTCCGCGTCGGCTACCGCGCGACGAAGGACCACCAGCGCGCCGCCTTCGGGCAGACGATCCACGTGTGCATCGATCGCACGACGTCGTCGTCGATGCGCGTGCCCGACGCCATCCGCCGCGTGCTCGGCGCCTGACGCTCACGCGAGCGGGACGCGCAGCGTGAACAGCGCGCCGCCCTCGGGGTGGTTCGTGCCCGCGATCGTGCCGCCGTGGAGCTCGGCGATGCGACGCGCGATCGCCAGGCCGAGGCCCGTGCCGCGCGTCTTCGTCGTGAAGAACGACTCGAACAAGCGATCGCGATCGGCCGCCGGCAGGCCGGGGCCGCGGTCGCGCACCTCGAACACGACCGAGTCGCCGTCGAGCCTCGCGCGTATGTCGATCGGCGCGTCGCCGCCTGCGTGCGCGGCGTTCTCGACCAGGTTGGCCAGCGCGCGCGCGAGGCGCGGTCCGTCGCCGACGACCGTCGCAGGCGCGCCGTCCGTGTCGACGCGCACGTCGGCCTTCGGCAGGTGCTCGATCGCGCGCTCGACGATCTCGCGCGGGCTCGTCGCGCCGACGTCGATGGCGCCCTCGCGCGCGAACTCGAGCAGGCTCGACGTGAGCTTCTCGAGGCGCTCGGCGTCGCCGACGATGCGCGCGGCCTTGAGGCGCCCGCGGTCGAGCGCCTTCTGCGCGTGCGCGAGGTCGGCCACGTCGTCGCCGAGGCTCTCTTCGAGGAGCTGCGCGTGGCCCTTGAGCGACGCGAGCGGGTTCCTGAGCTCGTGCGCCATGACGCCGGACATCTGACCGAGCGCGACGAGGCGGCGCTCGCGCTCGTTCTTCTCGGTCGCGGCGGCGAGGCGGCGGAGGCTCCGCGACCACGCGGCGGCGAACGCGAGCAGCGCGGCGGCGGCGCCGGCCGCGACGACGACGGTGCGCAGCGTGTCGGCGCGCAGCTTGTCGAGCACCGGCGTCTCGAACTCGACGACGAGCAGGGGCGGGCCGCGGCCGGGGCCGTGGAACGGGCCGCCGCGCGCCCACGGCGGGGGGTGACGCTCGCCGTCGTCCTCGGGCGGGCCGAGATCGGGCGGCGGGCCGCGCTCCCCGTCGGGCGGGCCGCCGCGATGACCGCCGCGCTCGCCGGCCGTGCTCGGGCCGTGGCCGTCGTGGCCGTGGTCGTCGAACGGGGGAGGATGCGGCGGGCCGAGCGTCACGGCGACGCGCACGCGTCGCTCCCCGAGGACGAGCTCGCCCGCGCGATCACCGCCCGGCGGGGTGACCGCGGCCGCGCCCGCGGACGCGCGCGCTTCGCCGTCGTGCACCACGGCGATGTAGCGGAGGCCCTCGCCTTCGTGCTCCCTCCGCGCGGCCTCGAGCGCGCCGTC
>DASYCF010000803.1:0-12623 GCA_036500365.1 Byssovorax sp. | reverse complement strand
ACACCTGCTCCGGGCTCATGTACGCGGGCGTGCCGAGCATCGTCCCGCCGAGCGTCGCGGCCGAGCCCTCGACCTTCGCGATGCCGAAGTCGAGGAGCTTCACGTAGTCGCGCTCGCCCGAGAACTCGCAGAGGAACAAGTTCGACGGCTTGATGTCGCGGTGGACGATGCCGAGCGCGTGCGCCTCCATCAGCGACTTGAGCGCCTGCACGCCGATGCGCGCGGCCCTGCCGACCTCGAACGGGCCGTCGTCCCGGATGGCGACGTCGACCGGGCGACCGCGCAGCAGCTCGAGGGCGATGTACGGCACGCCGCCCTCGGCCTCGCCGCAGTCGTAGAGGCGGACCGTGTTCGGGTGCTCGAGCTTGCGGGCGAGGTCGGCCTCACGGAGGAACCGCGCGAGCCCGTCGCCGCGCGCGAGCGCCTGCGGGAGCATCATCTTGATCGCGACCTGGCGCTCGAGGTTCAGCTGGACGGCGCGGAAGACCACGCCGAAGCCGCCCTGGCCGATCAGCTCCTCGAGCCGATACTTGCCAGCGATGACGTCGCCGGGCCGAGCCGCTCCCCCGCGCGGTTCCTCCATGGCTGCTCTCGAACGCGGCGCGTCGATGAGGACGGGTCGCCACGCCAGCTTCGGCGGCTACGGGCGATCCGTCAAGGAGCGCGGCCCGCGCGATCCAAACCTCGCCTTCCACGAGGCCGCCGCGTTCGCGCGCCGCCTCGCCGCGTTTCGGAAATCGACGCAGCGTCAGCGGCGCATACGCTTCTTCGCTCCGTGCCGCGCGGGCCTCGGTGACCGTGGCGTGGCGTGGCGCGTGCTTCGCCGCGCGGGTCGGGCGAGGATCCAGGCTCCATGTCTCTCCGGCAGCGGCTCGCGGTGGTCCTCGCCCTGGGGCTGTCGGCGCTCGTCATCGCGGCGCTCGCCATCGGACAGATCTGGTCCGGCACGCAGGCATCGCGCGAGCGCGCGGGCGAGGCGGAGGCGGAGGCGGCCGCGCAGGCGCTCGCCGACGCGCTCCCCGCGCGCCTCGACGCCGCCGCCATCGCGCGCGGGCCCAGCAACGAGCTGAAGAAGCAGCTGCACCAGCTCGCCTCGTCGGTCATGCGGCCCGTGCCGAGCTCCGTCGGCGGGTACTGCACCGAGCGCGGCGCGCTGCTCGCGACGTCGGGGCGGGCGGGCGATCTGCAGCCGCAGCACGACGCCGGCGCGCGTCTCCACCCGATGTCGGGCGAGCTCGAGACCGCCGTGGCTGCGCTCTGTCAGCTCGTCCCGCGCGGCGACGACGCGACGCGCGCGCGCGTCGAGCACGCGAAGGACGTCGAGGTCCTGCGCGCGCTGCCGATCCGCGACGGCGCGGTCGCGTGGGCGCTCGTCCGCGTGAAGACGCAGCCCGACCAGGCCTTCTCGTCGATGACGGTCGCGCTGGCGGTCGCGGCGCTGCTGCTCGTCGGCTTCACGGTCGAGGCGATGATCGCGCTCGGCCGCGGCGTGTCGGCGCTCCGGCGCGCGGCGTCGGGCCTCGCCGAGAACCTCGACGCGCCGGTGCCGAAGCCCGCCGCGCGCGAGCTCGCCGACGTCGCGCGCGGCCTCGAGGCGATGGCGGCGCGGCTCTCTGCAGGCCGGGCTCGCGAGCGGGATCTCGCCGGCGAGCTCGCGCGTGAGCAGCGCCTCGCCGCGCTCGGCCGCGTCGCCGCTGGCATCGCGCACGAGGTCCGAAACCCGCTCGCGGGGATGAAGCTCCGCCTCGACCTCCTGAAGCGCGAGGGCGGCCTCAGCGCTCAGGCGCGCGACGACGTGACCGTGTGCCTCGGCGAGGTCGCGCGGCTCGATCGGCTCGTCGAGTCGCTCATGTCGGTCGGCCGGACGAAGAACAAGCGCTCCGCCTCGGTCGATCTCGCGGCGCTCGTCGACGCGCGCGTCTCCGCGATCGCGCCCGCCGCCGGCAAGAAGCGACTGCGCATCGCGCGCGAGGGCTCGGCCGTCGTCATGTCGGAGCCGGACGCGCTCGCCGCCGCGCTCGAGAACCTGCTGCGCAACGCCATCGACGCGAGCGAGGTCGAGGGCGCAGTCCGCGTGAAGATCGAGGCGCGGCCCGAGGGCGTCGCGCTCACGGTCGAGGACGAGGGGCCGGGCATCCCGGAGGACCGCGTGCACGAGCTCTTCGAGCCCTTCTTCACTACCAAGCCCGACGGCACGGGCCTCGGCCTGTGGATGAGCCGCCTGCTCCTCGAGGCGCGCGGCGCGGCGCTCAGCTACCATCGCGAGGGCGGACGGACCTGCATGCGAATCGTCTTCTCCGCGCGCACGATCACGGGAGGCGCGTGGCAACCATCCTGATCGTCGACGACGACCGCACCATCCGCGAGGGCCTCGTGCGCATGGTCGCGTCCGCCGGGTGGACGGCGCGCGCCGTGGAGGGCGTCGTCTCGGCACGAGCCGAGCTCGCGCGCACGCCGGTCGACTGCGTGCTGCTCGACATCCGGTTGAAGGACGGCGACGGCCTCGATCTGCTCGCCGAGCTCCGCGCCGCGCGCCCCGGCCTGCCCGTCGTGATGGCGACCGCGTACGGCGACAGCGACCGGACGATCCAGGCGATGAAGCTCGGCGCGTTCGAGTACCTGACGAAGCCGTTCGACCTCGATCGGCTGCTCGACACGCTGCGGCGCGCGGTGACCGACGTCGCGGTCGCGTCGCCCACCTCCGACGAGCCGGCGCGCGACGTCGCGGCGCTCGTCGGCTCGAGCGCGACGATGCTCGCCGTGTGGAAGGCGATCGGGCGCGCCGCGACGAGCGACGCGTCGGTCCTCGTGACGGGCGAGAGCGGCACGGGCAAGGAGCTCGTCGCGCGGGCGATCCACGGCCACAGCGCGCGCGCGTCGGCGCCGTTCGTCGCCGTGAACCTCGCCGCGCTGCCGGCGGCGCTCGTCGAGAGCGAGCTCTTCGGCCACGAGAAGGGCGCGTTCACCGGCGCGACGGCGCGGCGCGAGGGTCGCTTCGAGGCGGCCGCGAACGGCACGCTGTTCCTCGACGAGATCGGCGACCTCGAGCCGCCGCTCCAGACGAAGCTCCTCCGCGTGCTGCAAGAGGGCACGTTCGAGCGCCTCGGCAGCCAGGAGCCGCTGCGGACCTCGGCGCGCATCGTCGCGGCGACGTCGAGGCCCGTGCTGCCGAAGGCGCCCGGCTCGACGCTCCGCGAGGATCTCTTCTATCGGCTCGCGGTCTTGCACATCGATCTGCCGCCGCTCCGGGATCGCGCGAGCGACATCCCCTTGCTGGTGCAAGCGTTCCTGCACCGGTCGAGCGGGTCGCGGCGCGCGGTGTCGGAGCGCGCGATGAAGCTCCTCGTCGCTCAGCCGTGGCCGGGCAACGTGCGCGAGCTGCTCCACGCGCTCGAGCGCGCGAGCGTCATGTCCCGCGCCGAGGTGCTCGACGTCGCCGACTTCGAGGCGCTGTCGCCGCCCCGCTCGGTGCCGAGCACGGAAGCGACGCCGCACGCCGCCGTCGACCTCGACGGCGACCTGAACCTGCGCCGCGCGACCGACGCGCTCGAGCGCGCGCTGATCTTGAAGGCCCTCGAGCGGTCCGGCGGCAACCGCGCCGAGGCGGCGCGCCTGCTCGGCATCGGCCGACCGAACCTGTACGCGAAGATGAAGGACCTCGGCATCGGCACGTGAAGGGGCGTCTCCGCCGTTCCTGTCGTACGATGCGGCACATGTCGCGAACGACCCAGCTGGCCCTCCTCCCGGGCCTCGCGCTCCTCGCGCTCGCGGCCGCCGGCTGCGTCGAGAGGCCGATCGTCCACGTCGACCACGCGGAGGTGCGCTCCGCGTCGATCCAGGGCGTGGCGATGGGCGTCGTCCTGCGCATCCAGAACCCGAACGCGTACGACGTGCAGGTCCGCCGCGTGCACGCGACCGTCACGATCAACGGCCATTTGACGATGCCGCCCGTCGACATCGCGCCGAACCAGTGGCTGCCGTCGGGCAAGACGAGCTACGTGTACGTGCCCGCGTTCATCCCGTGGGGGTACGTGCCCGGGCTCATCGCCGAGTCGACGGGGTCGCCGATCATCCGCTACCACGTGAGCGGCACGGCCGACGTGACGGCGACGCGCACGCTCGGGGTCGACGCGGACGACTACCCGATCGACGAGGACGGCCTCATCCCGCGCGAGGTGTTCGTCGGCGCCGCGCGCTCCGTGATGCCCTTCTGAAAGGGCGCCCTAGCGCGGGGCGCGGAGCGAAACCAGGTCGCCCGCCCCCGGGCGGACCACGCTCGTTTCCACGCGAGAGGGCCAGAAAGACAGCCCGCCCGCGCGCGCCCTTCGGCTAGACTGGGCACCGGCGGACTTGCTGGAGTCTTCGCCACGGCAGGAGCTTGTTTATGAGGCCGAGCGCCGCATTCTTTCGTGCAGTCTTTCTCGTCGTCACCGCGGGCGCCCTCGCCTGCGGCCGCTCCGATCTCGACGCCACCGCCGCGGTCACCGCCGCGAGCTCCGGCACCGGCAACGGCGCCGGCGGACAGGGCGGAATGACGGGGAGCAGCAACAGCGAGAGCAGCAGCAGCAGCAGGTCGAGCAGCAGCTCGGGCGGCGCCGGCGCCGGGATGAGCGGCGGCGGCGGCTCCGGCGGCTGTCGCAACGACATGGACTGCGACGGCACGCCGAGCACGCCGTTCTGCCTCCTGCCGCAGCGCGTCTGCGTCTCGTGCCTGACCAACCCGGAGACGTGCCCGCTCGACGAGATGTGCGATCCGACGACGCACACGTGCATCCCGAACCCGAACGGTTGCACGAGCGACGCCGACTGCCACGATCCTGGGCTGCCGCACTGCCGCCTCGACGAGCACCTGTGCGTCGAGTGCACGACCGACAACCAGTGCCCGACCGACGACGTGTGCCGCAACAACAAGTGCGTCGCCTTCTGCGGGCCGAACGGCGCGTGCACCGGCAACACGACGTGCTGCACCCCGCTCTGCGTCGACCAGGGCACCGACCCCGAGAACTGCGGCACCTGCGGCCACGCGTGCGGCCCCTTCGCGAACGCCGTCGCCGGCTGCGCGATGAGCCAGTGCGACATCCTCTCGTGCAGCCCCGGCTTCGCCGACTGCGACCACACGGTGGGTGACGGCTGCGAGATCAACACCGACACCGACGCGGCGAACTGTGGCCGCTGCGGCCACGCCTGCCCCGCGAACGAGACGTGCTCGGGCGGGACGTGCGTCGGCGGCTGCGGCCCGAACGGCGGCTGCACGAGCGGCGAGACGTGCTGCGGCGGCACGAGCTGCGAGAACACGACGACCGACCCGAAGAACTGCGGCGGCTGCGGCAACGCGTGCCCGGCCGTCGCTCACGCCTCGATCACGTGCGCCGCGTCGAAGTGCGAGATCGGCGCGTGCGCCATGGGCTTCGGCGACTGCAACCACGTCGAGACCGACGGCTGCGAGTCGAACTTCGCGACCGACCCGCTGAACTGCGGCGGCTGCAACAACCCGTGCAGCCCCGGCGAGACGTGCTCCGGCGGCATCTGCGTCGGTGGCTGCGGCGACGGCGGCGTCTGCATGGGCGGCCTGTCGTGCTGCGACATGGCGCAGTGCAAGAACACGGTGAGCGACCCGAACAACTGCGGCAGCTGCGACAACGTGTGCCCGATGATCGCGCACGGCACCGCCGCGTGCGCCGCGAGCATGTGCAAGATCGGCTCGTGTGACGCGGGCTTCGCCGACTGCAACATGATGATCAGCGACGGCTGCGAGATCGACACGACGAGCGACGACGCCAACTGCGGCGGCTGCGGCCACGCGTGCGGCATGGGCCTGGTCTGCCAGAACAGCGCGTGCGTCCCCGCATGCCAGGTGAACGGCTGCACGGGCAGCCAGAAGTGCTGCGGCACCGAGGGCTGCGTCGACGAGACGAGCGACCCGAACAACTGCGGCGGCTGCGGCACGACGTGCGGCGCGAACCAGGCCTGCATCAACAGCATGTGCGAGAACACGTGCCACGGCGGGATGGGCTGCACCGGCGGCGAGAAGTGCTGCATGAACGGCTGCAGCGACACGCGCACCGACCCGAACAACTGCGGCATGTGCGGCGTCGTCTGCACGATGGGCATGCAGTGCATCAACAGCACCTGCAAGATGGGCCAGGGCTGCAACGGCGGCGGCGCCTGCACGGGCGGCGACCAGTGCTGCTCGACGGGCTGCGCCGACACGACGAGCGACCCGGCCAACTGCGGCGGCTGCGCGATGCCGTGCCCGCCCGGCGACACCTGCGTGAACAGCGCGTGCAAGCAGCCGAACACGTGCAACAGCGGCCCCGCGTGCACCGGCGCGCAGTCGTGCTGCCCGTCGGGCTGCGTCGACACCACGAACGACCCGAACAACTGCGGGATGTGCGGCGTCGTCTGCGCGCCCACGGAGACGTGCGTCAGCAGCACGTGCGCGACGAACGACCAGCCGTTCAACCCGCTCGTGAACCCGACGTACCTCTCGCCGGGCGTGCACAGCTACTCGTCGATCAACATCCCCGCCGGCGTCACCGTGTACGTGGCCGGGCCGGGCGCGCTCTCGGGCACGCTCGATCTGCACTCGACCGGCGATGTCTTGATCGACGGCATCATCGACGTGTCCGGCGGGCCGGGCACGCAGAACTCGATCACGAGCGAGAGCACGCAGCAGGGCCACGCCGGCAGCGGCGGCTACACGGGCGAGCCGTACCAGTCGGCCGCCAACTCGGCGGAGTGCAGCTTCGTCGCGGGCAACCCGGGCCAGCTCGGCGTCGCCGTGCAGGGCTCGCTCGGCACGTGCATCGCGATCTCGAGCACGCAGTGCACGCCGCAGCAGCAGATGATGGCGCTGCTCTTCACCGGCCCCGTCGCGCAGTACGGCGGCGGCGGCGGCGTGTTCTCCGGCTATCGCGCGTACGGCAGCGGCGGCGGCGGTCGCGCGGGCGGCGCGCCCGGCGCGCTCGGCGCGCCCTACCCGGGTGAGGCCGACTGCACGGGCGTCTCCGCCGGCGGCGGCGCGGTGAACGGCAAGGGCGGCAAGGGCGGCGGCGCGCCGTACGACGGCGCCGACGGCGTGCTCGGCCAGACGCAGTGCGACGGCCTCTTCATGGGCGTGCCGAAGTCCTACGTCGGCGGCGGCGCCGGCGGCAGCATCGGCATGGCCGCTGTGGCCGACCTCGCCGTCGCGACCTCGTTCGAGACGGGCTCGGGCGGCGGCGCCGGCAGCGCCGACTACCTGAACCGGCCCGTCTTCGGCGGCACGTCGGGCGGCGGCGGCGGCGGCGGCGCGCTCCGCATCACCTCGGGGACGAAGATCACGGTGCACGGCTCGCTGCTCGCGAACGGCGGCATCGGCGGCGACTCGTACATCGGCAACGGCTCCAACGCGGGCTGCGACCCCCAGCCAGGCGCGGCGGGCGGCGGCGGCTCGGGCGGCGTCATCTACCTCGTGGCGCCGAGCGTCACCACGGGCAGCGCGGCGAAGATCACGACCGCCGGCGGCAAGGGCGGGGCGCAGAGCGAGTTCGCCACCGGCGGCGCCGGCGGCAAAGGCGGCATCGGCCGCATTCGCCTCTCCGTCACGCCGGCGACCTGCACGCTCGCGGGCACGTTCAACCCCCCGCTCAACGCGGGCTGCGCCGTCACGAGCGGCGCCGGCGTCTCGGGCAAGGCGTACATCGGCACGTACCCGAACTGACGACGTGACGTCGGCCGCGAGCGAGCTCTTCGTGGTTCGCTCGCGGCCCTCGCTCGTGACCCTGCGTCAGCTCGGCGTGTAGCCCGCCCCGCTGCGTGCGCCGCGCGACTACGCCTTGAGGCCGACGGGGCAGCTCACGCCGGTGCCGCCGATGCCGCAGTAGCCGTCAGGGTTCTTGTGGAGGTACTGCTGGTGGTAGTCCTCCGCGTAGAAATACTCGGGCGCGGGGCCGATCTCGGTCGTGATGCGGCCGAAGCCCGCCGCCTCGAGGCGGGCCGTGTAGACGTCGCGCGAGCGCGCCGCGGCGCCGGCCTGCGCGTCGCCGTACGTGTAGAGCGCC
The DNA here is from genome assembly GCA_036500365.1 of Byssovorax sp. Lineage (GTDB taxonomy): Bacteria > Myxococcota_A > Polyangia > Polyangiales > Polyangiaceae > DASYCF01. The sequence continues at coordinate 4,581 of DASYCF010000803.1, read as the reverse complement.
GAGCGATACTGCGTGCCGCGATCGTTGCCCTGCCGCATGCCCTGCGTCGGATCGTGGCTCTCCCAGAACACCTGGAGCAGCTCGTCGAAGGACACCTTCGTCGGGTCGAAGACGGCGCGGACGACCTCGGCGTGGCCGGTGCCGCCGCTGCAGACCTCCTCGTACGTCGGGTTCGGCGTGAAGCCGCCCGCGTAGCCGACCGACGTCGAGTAGACGCCCGGCTGCTGCCAGAACTTGCGCTCGGCGCCCCAGAAGCAGCCCATGCCGAACGTCGCGAGCTCCATGCCCGCGGGGAACGGCGGCTCGAGCGGCGCGTCGAGCACGGCGTGGCGCGGCGAGACGACCATGCGGGCGGCGCGACCGGGGAGCGCGCGATCACGGGTGGGGAGCTCGAGCTTCTTCGACGCGAAGAACATGGCGCTACTGTCGCCGACGACGGGCCCGGGCGCCAGCGCTCGTGCTGCTGTCGAAACGGCGAGGCGAAAACCTGACCTCGCCGAGCCCGGGGGCTAGAACGACGGCGTGCGCGCGCGTCGAGGCCCTGGCGGCGGCTGGATCGCCTTCGCGCTCGCGCTCGGCGTCTTGATCTGGAACGGGCATCGCCTCGTCGCCGAGGTCACGTCGACCGCGCCCGTGCCCGCGTCGACGGCGTGGCCGGAGGCGGGCGCGCGCCTCCACCCCGGCGCGCCGACGTTCCCGCCCGGCTTCGGCGTCAAGCGCGTGACGCTCGACGCCGGGCACGGCGCGGAGAACAACTCGGGCAACACGTCGTGCCTGTGCGTCGCCGAGCAAGACTTCACGCGCGCCGCGGCGTTGGAGATGGCCGCGCGGCTCGAGGCGACCGGGCACTTCGAGGTGCAGCTCACGCGCGTGGGCGCGGAGCTCGTCCCGTACGCCGACCGCGTCGACGACGCGGAGGTGTTCGCCGCCGACGCGTTCGTCAGCCTGCACTCCGACGTGCGCGGCAGCCTCGCGCACTGGTCCCCCGAGGTCGGCGAGACGTGCCCCATCGCCGGCGGCGGCGTCGGCTTCTCTGTCCTGTACTCGGACGAGGGCGACGACGCGGGGCTCGTCGACGCGCGGCATCGGCTCGCGCGCGCCCTCGCAGGCGAGCTCGAGCGCGCCGGGTTCGCGGCGTACGACGGCGGCTACGAGCTGAACTACGACGGCGACGCGACGCGGGGCGTTTACGTCGATCGGCACGCCGAGGGGCAGCGCATCTTCGTCCTGCGCAAGCCGAGCATGCCCGCCGTCCTGCTCGAGACGCACAACGCGCTCGACCCGCGCGAGGCCGAGCGCTGGGCCGACCCGGCGACCTGGGACGCCGCGGCCGACGCGCTCGCGGACGCGCTCGTGTCGACGCTCGGCGCGGCGCAGCCGTGAACGGACCGCTCGCCGCCCCTGCGGACGGCGAGCGGCCTCGTGCTTCGTTACTTCGCATCAAGCCGCCGTCGGCGTCGCCGTCGCCTCGCGGCTCGCCGCGCCGAGCGAGAGCACCGGCGCCGGCGCGCGCTCGCCCATCGCGGCGCGGAACGGACCCCTCGACCATCGCCGCCACATCAGCGTCGCCCCGAGCGTGGTCTCGAGCAAGAACCCGAGCCAGCCGCCGAGCGCGCCGAGGTGCGCGAGCTCACCGAAAACGTAGGCCGCCGCAGGGATCGTGGTCCAGCACACCGTCGTGCCGACCACGGCGACCCACGTGACGTCCTTCGCCCCGCGGAGCGCGCAGCGGAGGACCATGTTCACCGCGTCGAGCACCTGGAACGCCGCCGCGACCAGGAAGAGGCGGCTCGCGATGCGCGCGACCTCCGGATCGTCCGTGAAGGCGCCGGCGATGGCGCCGCCGCACAGCCCGAACACGACGCCGCAGAGCCCCATGAACGAGACCGCGAGCGCGAGCGCGAGCTTCACGACGCGATCCGCCTCGCCGAGCCGACGACGCGCGAGCGCCGCCGCGACGAGCACGCTCGCCGCCTCGCCGATCGCGACGCCCGGCAGGAACGACGCGCGCAGCGTGTTGATGGCGAGGTGGCTCGCGGCGAGCTCGGCGGCCCCGAGCGACGCGAGCACCGCGTTGAACGTGGTGAACGCGAGCGTCTCGAAGCCCCAGTGGAGGCCCATCGGCAGGCCGAGCGTGAGCACCTCGCGGAGCGCGGCCCGGAACGACAGCCGCGCTTCGCCGCGCTGCCCGAGCGTGTCCCGCCCGAGGAGCGCGAGCATCGCCACGAGCTCCAGGACCTCGGTCGAGGCGGTCGCGTAACCCGCGCCGCGCACGCCGAGGGCTGGCAAGCCCCAGGCGCCGTGGATCAGGCCGTACGCGAGCGCCGCGTTGACGAGGTTCCCGGCGATGCCGACCGCCATGGGCGTGCGCGCGTCGCCGATGCCTTGCCGATGTTGGATGAGCGCCGCGAGCGCGCACGTCGCGACGGCCGCCGTGGTCCGCGCCGCGAGGAAGTCACGCGCAGGAGCGATGGTGATCGGATCCACGCGCAGCCATTGAAGTAGCGGTGTCACGTCGCGACACAGCACGAACACGACCGCGCCGACGCCTGCCCCGACGAGCAAGCCCGCCTGCGCATACCGCACGCCGTCGGCCGGGCGGCCGAGGCCGAGCGCGTACGCGGTGCGCACCTTCACTCCGCGCATGAGCCCGAACACCACCGAATAGCTCAGGTACATGAGCACGGTGGCGAGGCCGACGCCCGCGAGCGCGCCGGCGCCGAGGCCGCCGACGAGCTTCGTATCGACGAGCCCGAGCGCAGCTTCGCCCAGCATGCCTGCGGTGATCGGCCACGCGAGCGCGGCGAGCTCGCGAAATGTCACGAGATCACGCGCGCGAAAGAGTCGCCTCGCCCGAAGCCGCGCGAGGATCACCGCGCCTTCGAGCCAAGAGAGCCCACGTCGCCCAACGGCATTGGGGTGTCGGCGCCACCCACCTGCCCACTTGGGCAGGCCCGAGGCGACGCCGCGTTTCAACCGATTTACGACCCGCGACAGCGGGGTCGTCTCATCCACGCACTTCATCGCTGCTTCTCCTTACTTTGGAGCCCCTCTTCGGCCTGTCTCCAGGCCGCCGGGGCTCCGCGAGGGAAGCTGCGACCTGGGCTTAGTTCGGCGGGATCTGCGTGAACCAGCGGCGGACGACGTTCGCGTCCGCGCGGGCGCAATCACGACCCGCGACAGCGGAGTCGTGGCGATCACCCCGCTTCGCGCAGAGCGCGAGCGAGATGACCGACGGGTTCATGGCGCAGGAGAAACGCATCACGGTGGACACTGGCATCCTTCCTCGAATTCGTCAACTCCCATGTTGGGAAAACCAATCGAGCCAAGTTGAAGACGCGCGATGCGCGGCCCCACGTCGGAGGATGGCTCAGAAGTCGAGCGCGACCGTGATCGAGAGGACGGGGCCTTCGCCGTGGTGGCCGCGGAGGGCCTGGATCACGGGGAAGAAGCCGCCGGCCGTGACGAGCCAGTCCGCGCGCGGGACGATCTCGATCTCGCTGGCCACGTAGCCGACGAAGCCGCCGGAGTTCGGCGCGACGGCGTCGTTCGGCGGCAAGGTGCCCGGCTCCTCGAGCTTCGTGTCGAAGCCGAGCCGGCCCGCGATCCAGTAGCGCGGCTGAACCTGGAGCGAGGTCTGCGTGCGGAGCGAGTCACCCGAGTGCGGCGCGTCGGAGCGGACGGGGAACGGGAAGTACACCGTCGCCGCCGCGACGAACGTGAGCGGCGAGCTCGAGAGCACGTAGCTCGCGCCGCCGAGCGGCGTGATCGAGCTGCAACCCGCCTCGAGATCCGGCGGGAGCAGCTCGCCCATCGGATCGCGCTCGAGCGGCGCGGTCGGCGCCTTGATGCCAGCGTGGAACGCGAGCGCCTGACGCACGCCGGCGCCGCTCGACGTCCACGCCGTGTAGCGCGCGCGCGCCTCGAGATCCCCGGGAGCCACGTAGTCGACGTGGCCCGCGTGATCCGCGCCGATGCGCCGGTAGAGGAGCGGCATGTCGAGCGAGAACGCGACGTCGCGCCACGGGGCATAGACGGCCTGCAGATCGAGGCGCTGCTCGTCGACGAGGATCGCGTCGACGCCGCGCTCGCCCGTCCACGCCTCGCCGATGCGGTAGGCGAGCGCGGCGCGCACGCGGCCCTCGAACGACTTCTCGGAGCCCATCGCCTCGAGCGTCGGATCGCCCGCGGCGCAGACCGCGCACGCGAGCGCCGACGACGACGCCACGACGACGGCGAGCGCGACCGCCGACGCGACCGCGCGCGGGCGGCTCATCACGGGCACACGGGCGCGGGCGCCGCGACGCCGGTGTTCGCGCCGGTCGTGAGGCCGACCGTGACGCAGAAGACGGGGAGCCCTTGGTCGAGGTATTGAATCGTCGAGCTCGCCTGCGTCCACGTCATCGCGGCGCCGGCGACGTCGAGCGTCTTCATCGACGCGACGACGCTCGGGTCGAGATCGCCGCTCTGGACGAGATCGTCGAGCACGTCGAGGCCGACGGGGAGCACGTGGAGCTTCGCCGTGACCTTGTCGAGCGCGCCCTCGATGGCCGAGGACGAAGAGCGCGGGTACGTCTGGAC
>DASYCF010000802.1:0-2372 GCA_036500365.1 Byssovorax sp. | reverse complement strand
CGCGAAGCCCGGCGAGGCGATGGGGCACTACAAGGTCCGCGTCACCTCGAACGATGGCTCGCGCCCGTGGATCCACCTGCAGAAGCCCTCGCCGAAGTCGCCGCAGGCCGAAGCGCGCGCGCGAGAGAAGGCCGCCGCGTGGTCCGAGCGTGCCGGGCGCGACGGCGTCGTCCTCACGCCGGCGCGCAAGACGAAGGCGAGCGAGGCGCGCCGCGTCGCCGCCGAGGCCGCTGCGTCGGGCGGCGAGACGGTCAAGGCGTACGCCGCGCGCTGGTTCGCCGACCGCGCGCGGCGCGGCCTGACGTCCGTAGCGACCGACGTCGGCCGGTTCAACAAGTGGATCGCGCCGACGCTCGGCGCGCTGCCGATCGCGACGGTCACGCGCCGCGACGTCGAGGCGCTGGTCGAGAACCTGGATCGCGACGTTCAGGCGGAGAAGCTCGCATGGCGCACGGCGGGCAACGCGTGGGCGCTCGTCACGAAGTTGTTCGACGACGCGCGCCGGTCGAAGACGCTCGCCATGCGCGTGCGCGACGACAACCCCGCGGCCGACGTGCGCGGCCCCGACAGCGGCGCGAAGGTCGCGAAGGTATACCTCTACCCGAGCGAGTTCTCGAAGCTGCTCGCGTGCGAGGAGGTGCCCGTCGCCTGGCGCCGCATCTTCGTCGCGACGACGTACCTCTACCTCCGCGCCGCCGAGGTGCGCGGGCTCAAGTGGGAAGACGTCGACGTCGAGCACCGCCGGATCAACGTGCACAGGACGCTCGACGATGCCGGCGTTGAGCGCAGCACGAAGGGCGAGGAGGCTCGGCCCGTCCCGATCGAGCCGTCCCTCTTGCCGATGCTCGCAGCGATGCGCGCGGAGGTCGCCGACGACTCGGGCCGCGTCTTCCCCAAGATGCTCTCAGAGTGCCGGATCGCGCCGTACCTTCGTCGCTTCCTGCTCCTTGCGGGTGTCGACCGCACGGAGCTCCACAAGTCGACGAAGACGCGGCGCCGGCTCCGCTACCACGACCTCCGCGCGACCGGCATCACGTGGCGCGCCATCCGTGGCGACGAGCCGTTGAAGATGATGCAGGCCGCCGGCCACAAGGACTTCGAAACGACGATGGCCTACATCCGCACGGCGGATCAGGTCCGGAGCGGGTTCGGCGACGTGTTCCCGACGCTGCCCGCCGAGCTGCTCGGGCCCGAGAATCGTCCGGAGAATCGTCCGACGGAGCCTAACTCATCGGAATCGTTGTGCCGAAGGAGGGACTCGAACCCCCGACCCGGCGCGTATGAAACGCCTGCTCTAGCCAGCTGAGCTACTTCGGCGGAAACGGCGGCGGACTATGGCGATCCGACCTCGGCATGTCAACGGCCAACGGGGCCATCAGTCGCTCGCGACGTCGGCGCCGGTGCGCCTCGCCGAGCGCGGCGCGACGGCGGGGTTTCGGGCGTCGAACGGCATGGACCAGTGGAGCGAGCCGCCGAGCTCGGCGGGCAGCGGCGGGTACGGCGCGGCCCGCACGACGGCGCTGCGGCAGCTCTCGTCGAACTCGGCGATGCCGCTCGGCCGCTGCACCCGGACGCCGCCGACGCTGCCGTCGCTCTGGATGGTGAAGCTGACGATTACGGTGCCCTGCCGACCCTCTGCGATCGCCCACTTGGGGAAGGTCCAGAGCGGCGAGATCTTCGACATGACGCGGCGAAGGTAGAGCATGCGGCGTTTGTCGCGCGGGTCCTGATCGACGCCCGGCCCTGCGCCGGTGCCGAGCGCCGTCGCGCGCGAGCCGGCGCCTGCGACGCCGCCGGAGCCCGTCGGGCCGGGGCCGTCTTGACCACCGGGGCCCTTGCCCGCCGCACCGCCGGCGGCGCTCGCGTGCACGAGCGACTGCATCGCCGTGGCGACCTCCTGCTCGCTGTCGAGCGTGTCCTTCGGCCTGCCGCGCTGCTCGGCCGGGACCGACGGCGTGCCGTCGGGAACCATCGGCCGCGCGAGCGGCACCTCGGCGGTGTCGCGGTGATCGAAGCCGGGCGCGCCGACGCGCGCGCCGAGGCCGGCGGACGCGCGCTCAGCGCCCGGCGCGCTGCTCCCGAGATCGTGCGGGCGGTCGCCCCACCCTGCGGGCTCGTCCGCGCCGCCGAGGGCCGTGCCGACGCGCGCCGGGTTGCCGCTGTCGCGCACGCCCGACGAGGGGATCGTGCGCGCGGGCGTGCGGCGCTCGTTCACGCCCTCGGCGCCCTCGCCGCTCGCGAGGATCGTGAGCTCCATGGGCTCGCGGCTCGCGCGCCAGTCCTCGCGCGACATGCGCACGCGAGCCGACTTGATGCGCTGGATCTGGCTCCGATCGAGGCGCGAGAGCACCTCACGGCTGAGGATCATGCCC
>DASYCF010000801.1:0-3828 GCA_036500365.1 Byssovorax sp. | reverse complement strand
ACCCGACGTGCACGCGCTTCGCGTTCCAGCGTGGCGGCGCGACGTTCCTCGGCGCGTCACCCGAGACGCTCGTGACGCTGGCCGACGGGCGCGCCCGCGCGGACGCGCTCGCGGGCACGACGGCGCGCTTCGACGACGACGTCCGCGACGCGCGCGCGCGCGCCGCGCTCCTCGCGAGCGACAAGGATCTGCGCGAGCACCGCGCCGTCGTCGAGGCCGTGGTCGCCGTGCTCGCGCCGCTCGCGCGCGCCGTCCGCGCGAACCAGGCGCCGACGCTCAAGACGCTCCGCAACGTGCACCACCTCCACACGCCCATCGAGGCCGACCTCGACGACGCCGCGCACGTGCTCGATCTCGTCGCGCGCCTCCACCCGACGCCGGCGGTCGCGGGCGCGCCGCGCGAGCGAGCGCTCGCCTGGCTCGCCGAGCACGAGCTCGACTCGCGCGGGTGGTACGCAGGGCCCGTCGGCTGGTTCGACGCGCGCGGCGAGGGCGCGTTCTCGGTGGCGCTGCGAGCCGGCGTCGTCTCGGGCGCGCGCGCGTGGCTCTACGCGGGCGCGGGCATCGTCGCGGGCAGCGACCCGCGCGCCGAGTACGCCGAGACGCGCGCGAAGCACGCGCCGATGCTCGCCGCGCTCGAGGTGACGCCGTGACCGGTGATCTGCACTCGGCCTGGGCGCGGCTCCTCGTGGGCGCCCTCGTCGACGCGGGCGTCTCGGACTTCGTCGTGAGCCCGGGGTCGCGGTCGACGCCGCTCGCGCTCGCGGTCGCGTCGTCCGGCGCTCGCGCGAAGGTCGTCGTCGACGAGCGCGCGGCGGCGTTCTTCGCCCTCGGACAGGCGCGCGTCGTGGGGCGACCGAGCGCCCTCGTCTGCACGTCGGGCACGGCCGGCGCGCACTACTTGCCCGCGGTCATCGAGGCGAGCGAGCAGGGCGTCCCGCTCGTGATCGTCACCGCCGATCGACCCTGGGAGCTCGTCGGCTGCGGCGCCTCGCAGACGATCGATCAAGCCAAGCTGTTCGGCGACTTCGTGCGTTGGTTCGTCGACGTGGGGGCGCCGGATCCGTCGCCGAGCGCGATCCACGGCGTCGCGCGCGTCGCGGCGCAGGCGGTCGCGCGATCGCTCGGGCCGAGCGCCGGGCCGGTGCACGTCAACGCGCGCTTCCGAAAGCCGCTCGAGCCGGTCGACGACGCCCCAGGCGAGTGGGGTCCGATCGCCGCGGCCGCGCGCGCGCACGTCACGCGCGCCACCGGCTCGCCGCGCGCGCCCGACCTCGAGCACGTCCGCGCCGTCATGGCTCGCCTCGCGCGCGCGGAGCGCGGCGTCGTCGTCGCCGGTCCGGCGCGCCTCGGCTCACGGGCGGAGCGTGACGCGGCGCTCGCGCTCGCCGCCGCGCTCGGCTTCCCGCTCGTCGCCGAGTCGACGAGCCAGCTGCGCTTCGGCGACGCGAACGGCGCGACCCGCGCCGGACCGCTCGATCTCACGCTCCGCGCGATCGAGGCCCTCGGGCCGGACGTCGTGCTCCAGCTCGGCGCGGCGCCGGTCACGGCGGCGTACGCGGCGGTCGCCGAGCGCGCGGCGGCTCGCGTCGTCGTCTCGCCGCACGGCTGGGCGGATCCGTGGAGCGCCGCGGGGGATCACCTCGCGTGCGACGTCGGCGCGTTCGCAGCGGCCGCGCTCGCCGCGCTGTCCGAGCGTCGCGGAGCGTCGACTGCGTGGCTCGATCGCGTCGCGCGCCTCGACGCCGTCGCGCGCGGCCTCGTGCGCGCACACCTCGAGGCGGCGCCGTTCGCGGACGGGCACGTCGCGCGCGGGCTCCGCGACGCGTGCCCTGCGGGCGCGCTGCTCGTCGTCGGCAACAGCTCGCCCGTTCGCGACCTCGATCTCTGGTGTGGCGAGGGCGGCGCGCCGCTCGACGTCGTCCACCAGCGCGGCGCAGCCGGGATCGACGGCCTCGTCGCGGGGGCCGCCGGCGCGCACGACGCGGCGCGCAGGCCGACGGCGCTCTTGCTCGGCGACGTGTCGCTCGCGCACGACCTCGGCGGCCTCGCGCTCGCCCCGCGCGACGGCGCGCCGCTCGTGATCGTCGTCGTCGACAACGGCGGCGGCCGCATCTTCGAAGCGCTGCCGGTCGTCGACCGCGTCGACGCCGCGACGTTCGACCGGTTCTTCGTGACCGCGCCCACGATCGACGCATCAACCGCCGCCGCTGCGTTCGCGCTTCCGTGCGCGCGCGCCGAGACGCCGCGGCAGCTCGCGCGCGCGCTGGACGACGCGTTCGCGCGCGCGGGGACGACGGTCGTACACGCGGTCGTGCCGCGCGGCGGCGCCGCCCGAGAACTCCGAGAGCTTCGAGCGGCCTTCGCCGCATCCGTCATCCAGGGAGACCAGCCATGAACGAAGTCGTGTGGAAGCCGATCAAGGGCTTCGAGGACATCCGCTACGAGAAGACCGAGGACGGCATCGCGCGCGTCACCATCGCCCGCCCGGAGGTGCGCAACGCGTTCCGACCGAAGACCGTCAAGGAGATGCAGGCCGCGTTCTCCGACGCGCGCGACGACGCGAACGTCGGCGTCGTGGTGCTGCGCGGCGACGGGCCCGACGCGTTCTGCTCGGGCGGCGATCAGCGCGTCCGCGGCGAGGGCGGATACGTCGGCGAGGACGGGATTCCGCGCCTCAACGTGCTCGATCTGCAGCGACAGATCCGCGCGCTGCCGAAGCCCGTCATCGCGTCCGTCGCCGGCTTCGCCGTCGGCGGCGGCCACGTGCTGCACCTCGTCTGCGATCTCACGATCGCCGCCGACAACGCGCGCTTCGGCCAGACCGGGCCGAAGGTCGGCAGCTTCGACGGCGGCCTCGGCTCGAGCTACCTCGCGCGCGTCGTCGGCCAGAAGAAGGCGCGAGAGATCTGGTTCCTCTGCCGCCAGTACGACGCGCAGCAGGCGCTCGACATGGGCCTCGTCAACACGGTCGTTCCGCTCGCCGAGCTCGAGGCCGAGACGATCAAGTGGTGCCGCGAGATCCTCCAGCACAGCCCGACGGCGCTGCGCCTGCTCAAGTCGTCGCTCAACGCGGACTGCGACGGCCAGCTCGGCCTGCAGGAGCTCGCCGGCAACGCGACCTTGCTCTTCTACCTCACCGAGGAGGGCAAGGAGGGCAAGAGCGCGTACCTCGAGAAGCGCAAGCCGGACTACAAGCGCTTCCCCCGCCTGCCCTGAGCGTGTGATGAGCACCGCATCGAACGCCGCGATCGAGCCCGGGTCCGCGCGCGCGTGGCTGCTCGCGTCGCGCCCGACCACGCTCACGGCGGCCGTCGCGCCGGTGCTCGTCGGCACGTCGGTCGCGTACGCGAGCGGCGCGCGCCTGCGCGTCGGCGCTGCGATCGCCGCGCTGGTCGGCGCGGTGCTCATCCAGATCGCGACGAACTTCGCGAACGACGTGTTCGATCACGAGAAGGGCGCCGACACGCACGAGCGGCTCGGACCGACGCGCGCCGTGCAAGCCGGGCTGCTCTCCGCGCGCGCCGTTCGCGGGGGCCTCGTCGCCACGATCTTGGCCGCGACCGCGGTCGGCCTGTACCTGACCGCGGTCGCGGGGTGGCCGGTCGTCGCGATCGGCGCCGCGTCGATCGCGTCGGGCGTCGCGTACACGGGCGGGCCGTACCCGCTCGGCTACCACGGCCTCGGGGACGTGTTCGTGCTCGTGTTCTTCGGCTTCGTCGCGGTCGTCGGCACCGTGTTCGTCGAGACGGGCGCGGCGCCGACGCTGGCTTGGCTCGCCGCGGCGCCCGTCGGCGCGATCGCGACCGCCGTGCTCGTCGTCAACAA
>DASYCF010000800.1:0-2210 GCA_036500365.1 Byssovorax sp. | reverse complement strand
CCTGCACGCGCCCGCGACCGGCGAGCTCGTTGTAGACGCGCCGCACCTCGGCCTGCATCGAGCGCGCGTCGGGCCAGCGCTCGCTCTGTTCGAAGCGGAGCGCGCGATCGATCACCAGCGACAGCGACTCCGGCGCGCCCGGCAGGCGCGTCGCGAGCGGCGCCGGCTGCTTGGTCATCGCGCACATCAGGAGGTCGGTCACGCTCGGCGCGTCGTGCACGATCTGCCCCGTGAGGAGCGTGAAGAGCGTCGCGCCGAGCGCCCAGATGTCGGTGCGCGCGTCGACCGACTCCCAGTTCCCGCGCGCCTGCTCGTGGGGCATGAACGCGGGCGTGCCCATCGTCGTGCCGCCGCTCTGCGTCGCGCCGAGCCGCGCCGAGAGCTCGCGGAGGCGCGCGATGCCGAAGTCGAGCAGCTTGACGCTGCCGTCCTTGCACAAGAACAGGTTCTCGGGCTTGAGGTCGCGGTGCACCATCTCGACGGCGTGCGCCGCGGCGAGCACGTCGAGCACCTGATCGGCGACGCTGAGCACCTCGGTCGCGGGGAGCTTGCCGCCCTTGCGCTGGCGGCGCTGCTCGAGCGACTCGCCCTCGAGCAGCTCCATCACGAGGAACGCCGCGCCGTCGGACCCGTCGTCGTCGAGCACGCCGACCACGCCCGGGTGCTCGACGCGGTTCACGAGGTAGCCCTCGCGGAGGAAGCGCGCCTTCACCTCGGCGTCGGCCGCGTACTCCTTGTGGAGCATCTTCACGGCGACGCGCTTGCCGTTGCGGTGGGTCGCCGCGTAGACGGCCGCCATGCCGCCGACGCCGAGCAGCTCGTCGAGGCGCCATTTTTCCTTGAGCACCGTGCCGAGGCGCTTCTGCGCGACCGCCGCGCGCGGATCGTGGGCGTCCGGCATCGCGGCGAAGTCTATCAGCGAGCGGCGGCGACGCGCGAACGTCGCGCGCGCAGCTCGACGGGCGCCCGCGCGAATTGGCTTGCGCTCGCGCGCGCGCTTGGGAGAGATCTCCGCCGTGCGCGCACCGCTTCGCAGGCACCTCTCGCGCGTCTCGGCCGCGATCGCGGTGGCCGCGCTCGCCCTCGCGTCGAGCGCGTGCGGCCGCCGGGCGCCCGCGAACGCGATCGTGAAGGGCCTGACCGAGATCGAGCACGTGCACCTCGGCGGCGACCAGGTCTACTGGCGCGGCCACGACGCGATCCTCCGCGCCAACAAGGACGGGAGCGACACGCGCAGCATCGTGCAGGTCGAGCTCAGCGACTTCGCCGTCGACACCGTGGCCATCTACTACTCGAGCGAGACGGGCGGCTCCGTGTCGTCGGTCCCGCTCGCGGGCGGCATGCAGACGGCGCTCGCGACCAAGCTCGGCAAGCCGAGCCGCATGGCGCAGGACTTCGTGTTCCTCTACGTCTGCAACCGCGAGGCGGAGGGATCGATCCTCAAGGTGCCGAAGGGCGGCGGCAGCGTGAAGGTGCTGGCCGAGAAGCAGTCGCAGCCCGAGGCGATCACCGTCGACGAGAAGAGCGTCTATTTCGGCACGAACAACGGCCAGATCATGAAGGTGTCGAAGTCCGGCGGCGCGCCCGCGCGGCTCGACGCCGAGACCGCCGTCGTGACCGACATCGCCGTCGACGACGCCGCCGTGTACTGGACGCTGAGCTTCGGCCCCACGACGCGCGTCGTGCGCATCGGCAAGGAAGGCGACAAGAAGGCCGACCTCGCGAAGTTCGACGGCGAGTCGCCGCGCCTCGCCGTGTCCGGCGCGTTCGTGTTCGTCAGCGCCGAGATCGACGGCCACGTCGTCGTGCAGAAGGTCCGCGTCGACGGCAAAGGCCAGCTCGAGAAGGTCGGCAGCGCGCGCGGCGAGAACGCGGGCCTCGCCGCCGACGCGACGCACGTCTTCTCCGGCGTGCGCGATCCGAAGGGCGAAGACGGCTGGATCGTGAAGCTCCCGCGCTGACTACCGCGCCGGGACGACGCCGCTGTCGTTCACCCAGTTCTGCGCGCGGTCACAGACGTACGTGGCCTTCTTGCCGCAACCCTGCACGCCGATCTGCGAGCCGGCGCAGCCGAGGCCGTCGTTGCGGACGAGCACGGCGATCTGAACCTGATCGGCGGGGCAGCCGAGTTCGAACACGGCGCGCGGCAGGCCCTTCTCGTGGAACGAGCTCTCTGCGGTGACGACGGCGCACGCGGCGAGGGCGAGGAC
>DASYCF010000799.1:0-4207 GCA_036500365.1 Byssovorax sp. | reverse complement strand
CGGCCTGTCGTCTCGGGCGAAGGCGCGTCGACCGTCCGCGACGAGCGCGAGGGCCTGCTTCGACTCCTGCGCGAGCACGTTCTGTGCAAGGAATCCCGCGTACACGAGCGCCAGGGCGAACGACGCCCCGATCGCGGCGCGCGCGCGCGCCCTCCGCTTCTGGTCCGACGCGTTCATGACGCACCTCCGAGCGAGCGCTCGATCGAGGAACAACTGGGCACGAGGTCTTCGGGGCCGAGGTGACCGCGACCGAAGCGGAGCGCCTCGTCGATCGCGAGCGCCTCGGCGAGGACCTCGCCGTCGGGACCGAGCCGCGCTCGCACGAGGTCCGGCCTCACGTCGTCCCGCGCGACGCCCCAACGCCTGGCGAGCTCGGCCTCGATCAGCTCGTGCGCGGCGCGGTAGAAGGGCAGCGTGTCGCCCGCGGCGGCGGCCTTGCGCATGCGGCTGCGGAGCGCGCGCGCGTCGCGTCGCTTGCGCCGCGCGGCGAGGATCGCCGCCGCGACGACGAGCAGGCCGGCCGGCGCGACGCGCGTCGCGACGCGGGCCGTCGACACCTCGCGCGGAGGCTCGATCGGCGCGCTGCGAGCCGGCTCCGGACCCGCGGTCGCTCCGGTCGCGCTCGACGCGACGCCGCTCGCCGCGGCCGCTGCGGCGGCCTGCGGGCCGTCGACCGAGACCACGATGGGCGCGGTCTCGCGGGTCACGTAGGCGGCCGCCGCCGGGTCGAACGTCGTGAGCGACACCGCAGGCACGGTCAGCTCGCCGCCATGGAGCGGCACGAGCACCTGCTCGAAGAGCTTGCGCGCGCGCTTGCCCTTCTCCGCGGGCGCGACCGTCGCCTTGGACGGATACGCCTTCCAGGCGTCGGACGTCGGCGCGCCGGCGAGCTCGACCCGGTCGAGGTCGCCGTCGCCCTGGACCGCGACGCGGAGGGTGATCGGCTCGCCGACGGCCGCGTGCGCTGCCGAGACCGACGCGCTCAGCTCGAAGCGACCGATCGCTCCGCCGAACGACGCCGGCTGATCGGCGGTCGGCAGCGCCTCGACGTCGAGCGACTGCGCGGCCGCCTCGAGCGTGACGGTCTGCGCGCGGACGCGTCCGAGCGCCTGTCCCATCGACTGCTGGAAGAACCGGTCGATCGCCGACGTGTCGAACGGGTCGCGGGCGAGCGCGTCGAAGGGGTCCTCGTCATCACCGCCCGGCGTCTGTACGCGCGCGCGCGGCGCCGCCTCCCGGTAGCGGAGCTCGACCGGCAGCTCCGCGCGGAGCGCGAGGTGCCCCGCGCTCGAAGGCATGACGGTGCCGGTCCACGTCGCGACGAGGACGGGCGCGCCCCCGATGATCTGCGTCGCCTGACGCGGCTTCGGCGCGAGCTCGGACGTGAAGATCCCAGGCGACGCGAGCGCAGGGACGCCCTCGAGGGTCACGCCTTCGACGCCGCGGAAGTAGGCTCGAACCGTCACCGGCACGGCCTGCCCGACCCACGCCTTGGGCTTCTGCACCTCGAGCGTGAGCGACGCGTGCGGGCCCTGCGTCGCGCCCGCCGACGCGCTGGCCGTCGGGGAGCCGTGCGTCGCCATCGGCGCGGCGAGCGCGGGCGTCGCCACCACTGCGCCGAGCGCGAAGGCGCAGCAGGCGCCGACGAGGATTCGATTGCTCCGCATGATGGTCACCAGTCCTTTCCAGCCGCGTCGTCCGTCGGCGCGTCGCCCGTCGCGTCGCGCCGCACGCCGCGTCGCTCGTCGCCGCGAAGCGAGTTCAGCAGGGCGCGCGCGTCGTGGGCCGACAGCCGTCCCGTCGCGCCCGACGCGTCGTCGCCGCTGCGTCCGCGCTCGGGCGGCGCAGCACCCTCGCCGGGATTGGCGGGCGTCGCCGCGTCGCGCCCCCTCGAGTCCGTGGGCTTCGAGCCCTTGTGTTGGTCGTCGGCCTCGGCGCCGCTCGCGCCCTCGCGTTGCTTGTCGGCGCCGCCGCCCTTGTCGTCGGCCTTGGCGCCGCTCGCGCCCTTGCGTTGCTTGTCGGCGCCGCCGCCCTTGTCGTCGGCCTTGTCGCCGCTCGCGCCCTCGCGTTGCTCGTCGGCGCCGCCGCCCTTGTCGCTCTTCTTGTCGTCAGGCTTGGGCTCGGGCTTCGGCTGCTGCTCGAGCGCGGCGAGCCTTCGCTTCACGAGGTCGCGGTTGAACACCGCGTCTTGGTCCTTGGGGTCGAGCGCGATGGCGCCGTCGTAGTCTTCGATCGCCGCCTTCCATCGCGCGATCGTCTCCGCGCGCGCCTCCGGCTTCTGCGCCGCGCCGAGTCGATAGAGCGCGTCGCCGCGGTTGTAGAGCACGCGCTGCTGCAGGGCAGGGCCGGCTGCTCCGAGCGATCGCTCGAAGGCCGCGTCGGCCGCTTCGTAGTCGCCGGCCCGGTACGCGGCGTCGCCGGCGTTGAACGCGAGGCGCGCGTCCTTCGGGTGCTCCTTGCTCTCCGCCTCGAACTCCTTGGCGGCGTCGGCGAATCGGCCCGCCGCGTACGCCTTCGCCGCGCTCGCCACCGACGCGAGCGCCGGGGCCGCCGCCGTCATGACGAGCGCGGCGCCGGTCGCCGCCGCGAGCCGCTGCGTCGCGCGACGCGGCCTCGCCGTCGCCGCGCGCCATCGGCGGTCGAGGAGCGCGTCGAGCACGAGGAGGGCGAGCGCGACCGCGAGCGGCACCTCGAAGAGCTCCGCGTAGACTCGCCGCGTCCGCGCGGAGGTCTCGGCGTGCGTCAGCTTCGCGAGCGAGTCGTCGTAGAGCCGATCGAGCCCCTTGCCGTCGGCGCCGAGCGGCCGGTACGCGCCGTGCGCGGCCAGCGCGATCGCCTCGAGGCCGGGCTCGTCGAGGCGCGAGCGGACCGGCGCGCCGGCCGCGTCGCGCACGACCCCGACGGTGTGCCCGTGCTCGTCGCGCGCGGGGACGAGCTCGCCGCCCCGCGTCCCGACGCCGACGGTCTCGATCGTGATGCCCGCGGCGCCTGCGCGGCTGGCCTCGGCGAGGCCGCGCCCCTCGAGATCCTCGCCGTCGGTGAGCAGCACCATGATCCTCTGCGCGTCGCCGTCGCTCGTGAGCGCGCGCGCCGCGACGTCGATGGCGCGCCCGACGTCCGTGCCGCCCTTGGCGATCGTCTGCGTGTCGAGCGCGTCGACCGTCTCGAGCAGCGCCTGGTGATCCAGCGTCATCGGGCTCTGCGTGAACGCGTCGCCCGCGAACGCGACCAGGCCGATGCGGTCGCCGGGGAAGCGATCGACGAGGTCGCGGATCGCGAGCTTCGCCCGCTCGAGGCGCGAGGGCTTCACGTCGTCCGCGTCCATGCTCTTCGACGTGTCGACGACGAGGAGCAGGTCGGTGCCGCGCCGCTTCATCGTCTCCCATCGCAGGCCCCTCTGCGGGCGCGCGAGCGCGGTGAAGCCCGCCGCGATGGCGAGGGTCGCCACGACGACGCGCAGCGTGCGGCGTGCGCGCGACGGCACCGCGGCGCCGGAGCGGAGGTGGGCCTCGCCGAGGAGCTCGAGCGCCCGCGCGCGCAGGCGCTCGCCGCGCCAGAGGACGAGGGCGAAGAGGGCAGCGACGATCGCGCCGATGACGAGCCAGTGGGGTTCAGCGAAGCGCATGGTGGTCTCCGAAACGTGGACTCAGGGCACGCGGCGAAAGCGCGTGGCCGACAGGGTGAGGCCCGCGAGCGCGAGGCAGAGCCCCGCGACGGCGAACCAGGCGAAGCGCTCGTCGCGACGCGAGAAGCTCTTGATCGAGCGCGTCGTCTTCTCGAAGCGATCGATCTCGGCGTAGACGTCGGCCAGCGAGCGCGTGTCGGTGGCGCGGTAGAACTTGCCGCCGGTGACGTCGGCGACCTTCGTCATGCCGGCCTCGTCGACGTCGACCTTCGCCGCGACGAGCTGCTGGCGGCCCTGCGCGTCCGTGACGGGCATCATCGCCTCTCCGCTCGAGCCGACGCCGATCGCGTAGATCTTCACCCCGAGCGCCTTGGCCGCCTCGGCCGCGACGGCTGGCTGGATCTTGCCCGCGTTGTTCTGGCCGTCGGTGAGGACGACGAGGATCTTCGACTTCGCGCCCTGCGCGTCGAGGCGGCGCGTCCCCGTCGCGATCGCGGAGCCGATCGCCGTGCCGTCGCTGAGCTGACTCGGGTCGAGCCGCGCGAGGTTCTGCAGCACCCAGTCGTGGTCCAGGGTGAGGGG
>DASYCF010000798.1:0-2227 GCA_036500365.1 Byssovorax sp. | reverse complement strand
CTCGTCCGACCACGATAGTACGCCGGCCGGAACGCCTAGCTCGCGATAGCGGCGAGGTCCTCGGCCGAGAGCGCGATGCAGCGCGACGCCCAGTTCTCCTCGAGGTGCCCGAGCGAGCCGGTCCCCGGGATGGGCAGCATCACGTGTCGGGCAGCGCGTACGTCATCACCGCGTGCGCGACCGCCGCCCCATCGGCGTCGATGTGCACGTCCGCGACGACGAGGCGCCTGCCGACCTTCAGCAGCTTCGCGCGCGCGTCGAGCACGCCGGCGCGCGGCTTCTTGAGGAAGTGGATCGTCGCGTCGGTCGTGACGGCGAGCGGGAGCGGTCCGACGGCGGTCATCACCGCGGCGTACACGGTCAGGTCGGCGAGCCAGAAGAGCGTCGGCCCCGCGACGCTCCCGCCGGGCCGCAGATCGCGCTCGTGCGCGCGCGTCCGAACATGCGCGGCGCCGCGCGCGAGCGCCACGACGTCGAAGCCCATGGCGAGCGCAGACGGCATTCCTTCGCGCAGGATCGCGAGAAACTCGTCGGCGGTGATCCGCGGCAGCTCGTCCGTCGAAGGCAGGCTCATGAGTCGAGGCGACCTCGTGTACGCGAGCCGCGCTGCGCGGTCGATTCGATCGACGCGCGTCGTGCAGGTCGCAACGACGCGCTCGCACCCTGCACGGCCGGGCGCGGTCGCCGCCTCCGATCACCGCGGATCGCACGCTGGCACGGCCGCTGCTGCCACGACGGCGATGCGCCTCGAAGGGGCCCTCCGCAACGCGCTCGTCGCTGGGCTCGCCGTGTTCGGCGTCGCGATCGGCCTGGGTCGGCTCCTGGCGGCGTGCGTCGCGCTGCTCGTCATCGTCGAGCTCGCGCGGGCGGAGTCGCGTCGCGCGCGCCGCGCGGGCGCTTCCACGCGGCGAGATGGCGTCCTCGTGGTCGTCGCGTGGCCCGAGGCCGCCGGCCGCGTCTCCGCTCTCGCCTCGCTCGCCCCGCCGGAGAGGCCGATGATGTTGCTCGCGGTGAAGCCATCCGATGTGCGCGCGGCGCCGGCCGAGGCGCTCGAACGCGTGGAGCTCTTCCAGCACGACGTTCGCGCCGCGTGGTCCTCGGCGCTCGCGGAGATGGCCCGCGCGCGCGGCGCCGCCGTGCCGCTCTTCGGCGTGATCGGCGACGACCTCGCGGCGGTCACGCTCGCCATCGCCGCGCAGCTCGGCGCGACGGAGATCCTCGTCCCGCACGACGCCGCGGCCAGCTTCGACGCAGAGGAAGCCCGCGCCCTCGCCGCGTGGAGCGCCGTGCCGTCTCCGAAGTCGACGGTCGCGGTGAACCTCGTCGACGGCGCGTCGTCGTGCGTGGTCAGGCGCACGTTCCTCCTGCGCGGCGACGACGCGAGGCCCACCGCGAGCGCCTGAGTCGCGATAGGGCTCGGCCGCAGGCTCCGGCTCCGGGTCGGGTGCGGGCTCGGGTGCGGGCTCGGGCTCAGGTACGGGCTCGGGTTCGGGCTCAGGTACGGGTACGGGCTCGGGTGCGGGCTCGGGCTCGGGCTCGGGTGCGGCCCCTCGAGGAAGCCGCTGCGGTTCGAGGCTCTCCGAGCGATTGCGGTCGACGATGCGGCGATCGTATGGTCGACTCGAGCGGTCAGCGGGTTGAACAGCGGCAACCTGTACCTGCTCGCGAAGGTGGTTCGAGCGTCAATGATTGCCGTGGAATCAATGTGTCGCTGTCTGGCTGGAACTTGACCGTGCTCGGCTCGTCGCGCCGCCAACTGCACGTCGAATCGGTCCAACGGTGCGGGACTCGCGGGCGGGGGGGGGGCGACTCAGGGCGCATCCGTATCGAGCGCGGTCACGGCGACCGGTCCGGGCGACGCCACGAGCACGGCCGCCGCGCCGCCGTTCGCTGTCAGGTTGGGCAGGATCGTGGCCGGCTACGCGGCCCGCGCGGCGCGGCGCGCGCGGCGTGCGAAGGCGAACAGGAGCGCCGCGATCGCGGGCCACGCCGCGGCGGACGACGACGAGCCCGGTGCCGTCGAGCATCCGCTGGGCTCGTCACTGCCATCGCTCGCGTCGCCCTCGTCGCCGCTCGATGCGTGCGCGCCTGCGCCGGTGGTCGACGTCGCACCGTGCGCGCCCGCGCCGGTCGTCGCGCCTGGGCCGCGAGCGCCTGCGCCCGTGGTCGTCGTCGCTTCGCTCGCGCCGCCGTCACCTGCGTTCGCGCCTGCGCCCGTCGTCGCCTC
>DASYCF010000797.1:0-3290 GCA_036500365.1 Byssovorax sp. | reverse complement strand
AGGCACGACGTACATGCGTGCGTGGGAGCGCAGAGGTCCGCGTCGGGCCCGGGGCAGTCGGCGTTCGTGAGGCACGCGACGCACGCGCCCGTCGCCACGTCGCAGCGCTCGCCGCCGTCGCACTCGGAGTCGTCGCCGCAGCCGCACGTTCGCGTCGCGGCGACGCACGCCGCGCCGATCGCCGACGCGCACGCTCCGGCGTCGGTGCAGCCGCAAGTGTGGTTCGGCAGGCACTGGTCGCCGAGCGGCGCGCCGACGCACTGCGCGTCGCCGTTGCAGCCGCAGATCTGCGCCGAGACGATGCACACGGTGCCGGGCGCGTAGCCGCAGTCTTGATCGCCCACGCAGCCGACGCAGGTCTTCGTGGTCGTGTCGCAGACGGGCTTGTCGGGCTCGACGCAGCCGCCGTAGCCGCAGGGCGGCTCGTCGATCGGCACGGTGGACGTGCCGCCGAAGCCGCTCGACGAGCTCGTCGCGCCGCCGCCGCCGCTCGACGCGCTCGTGCTGTCGTGGAGGCCGAGGCACGCCGAGCCGGTCAGCGCCAGCAGCGCGACGATCGGCGCGACGATCACCAGCACGCCCGGCGCGCGGCGACGCGCGCGGACGCGGCGGGGCTCGTTCGTCGGCGCGCTCATCGAGGTCAGGCGAGCGCCGCCCGCGCGATGACGGTGCGCTGGATCTCGCTCGTCCCCTCGTAGATCCGCGTGACGCGGACGTCGCGGAGGTGGCGCTCGACGGCGAAGTCCTTCACGTAGCCGTAGCCGCCGTGGACCTGCACCGCGCGGTCGCAGATGCGACCCGCGGCCTCGCTCGCGAAGAGCTTCGCCATCGCCGCCTCGCGCGAGAACGGGGCGCCGCGCTCCTTCATGCTCGCCGCGCGCAGCGTGAGGAGGCGCGCGGCGTCGAGCTCGGTGCGGCTGTCGGCGAGCATCCACTGGATGGCCTGGAAATCGGCGATGGGCTTGCCGAACTGCCTTCGGTCCTTCGCATAGGCCGTCGCCGCCTCGAGCGCGGCGGTGGCGATGCCGATCGCCTGCGACGCGATCCCGATGCGACCTCCGTCGAGCGCCATCATCGCGATCTTGAAGCCCGAGCCCTCGGCCCCGAGGAGCGCGTCGGCCGGGATCTCGCAGTCGTCGAACGTCAGCGGCACCGTGTTCGACGCGCGGATCCCGAGCTTGTCTTCGTGCTTGCCAGGGTTGAGCCCCTTGGTGCCGCCCTCGACCAAGAAGGCGCTGAGGCCCTTGGTCCCGGGGCCGCCGGTGCGCGCCCACACGACGAAGACGCCGGCGTACGAGCCGCTCGTGATCCACTGCTTCTCGCCCCGCAGCACGTAGCCCGCGCTCGTCTTCTCGGCGACGGTCGACATCGAGCCCGGATCGCTGCCGGCGCCCGGCTCCGAGAGCGCGAACGCGCCGGCCGCGTACTCGCCCGACGTGAGGCGCGGGACGTGGCGCTCCTTTTGCGCGTCGGAGCCGAAGCACGCGATGACCTCGGCGACCATGTTCGTGACGGCCATCGTCACGGCGGTCGACGCGCAGGCGCGCGCGATCTCGGTCATCGCGAGCGAGTACGCGACGACGCCCGCCTCGGCGCCGCCGAGCGCGGCCGGCACGTTGACGCCCATGAGGCCGAGGTCGGCGAGGCCCTTGAGGAGCTCGGCCGGGAAGCGCGCGTCGCGATCGAGGTCGGCCGCGACGGAACGGATGTGCCGCTCGGCGAAGTCGCGCGCCGTCTTCTGGACGAACGCCTGCATCTCGGTGACGTCGAGGTCCATCGGCGGGCCGTTCTTACCCCATCGCGCCCGCCCCGTGGGAGCCGGAACGCAAATCCAGCGCGACAAACGTGCGCCCTATGCTTGCGAGCGCGGCGGCGACCGCGTAAGGCATTCGAGCTCTCGTGGGTCGCGCGCCGGCGTTTTGGGTCGTGACGGCGGGCGCGCTCCTGGGCGCGTGCTCCGAGCGCAGCGCCGTCGTCCGCGACGGCATGGCCGACGAGCGCGAGCACGCCCACGCGGACGCGAAGCCGGCAGCGGAAGCGACGCCGGGGCCCGTGACGGTGACCCCGGCAGCCGCCAAGGTCGCTCACGCAGACGAACGACCCGCGCCCGTCGCAGCGACCGAAGCGGGCGGCGCAGAGGTCGACACGTCGACGCGCGCCGCTTGGGCGCCCCCGACCGACGGCGCGCGGATCTACGCGAAGGCGCGCTTCGCGTGGATCCAGCCCTCGACGACGGCGACGAGGGGGTGGCTCGGCTACCTCTCGTACGGCGGCGCCGTGCGCCTCAAGGGCGGCAGCGCCGAGGCCGCGCGCGCGCCCGAGGCGAAGGGTTGCAAGGCCTGGTACGCCGTCGAGCCGTTCGGCTTCGTGTGCGCCAACGACGCCGCGACGCTCGACGGCGCCGATCCCGTCGTCGCGGCGCTCACGCGCGACGCGCCCGACGTCGGCTCCCCGTGGCCGTATGCGTACGCCGAGTCGCACGGCGCGCAGCGCTACGCACGCGTGCCGACGGTCGCCGAGCAGCAGCGCGTGGAGTTCGACCTCGCCGCCCACCTCGCCGCCGTCGAGGCCGTGCGAGGAGGCGCTCCGGCGACGCCCGCGCTGGCCGGTGTCGACGTCGCGCCCGCCGGCGCGCCCGCGGGCCCGCTCGCCGAGCTGAGCCCCCTCGTCCGCGACGCGCGCGCGTTCGTGCAGCTCGGCTCGACGATCGCGTACACGCGCTCGTTCGACGACGGCGGGCGCACCTTCGTCGTCACGTCGGATCACGCCATCGTACCCAAGGACCGCGTCGCGCCCTACCCGCGCTCGACGTTCCACGGCGTCGAGATCGGCGAGCGAGACAAGCTGCCGCTCGCCTTCATCCGCAAGGCCGACGCGCCGAAGTACAGGCGCGTCGCCGACGGCAAATTCGAGAAGACGAGCGACGCGTGGCCTCGCCTCTCGCACGTCGGCGTCACGGGCAAGAAGGAGCTCGTCGAGCACCGCTGGTTCTGGGAGACGGTCGAGGGCACGTGGGCCTACGAGCCCGAGGCGACCGTCATCGAGCTCGCGACCGCGCCCGCCGAGCGCGTCGCGCCCGACGCGAAGGGTCGCCGCACGTGGCTCGACGTGAGCGTGCTCGGCGGCACCCTCGTCGCGTACGAGGGCGAGCGCCCCGTCTACGCGACGCTCGTCTCACCCGGCCGCGGCGGCGTCCCGTTCGAGGGCAAGGATCCGCTCGAGACCGCCTCGACGCCGACGGGCATGTTCCGCGTCGACGGGAAGTTCGTCACCGCCACGATGGTCTCGAG